>JAICMD010000086.1 GCA_025929405.1 Mucilaginibacter sp.
AAGCTTATAGTTTAATGAACTATTTATTGAAACGTTTTTTGCAAACGGGTCGCGGGTGGTTGCATTATCCCATTCAATACCCGGTGACTGGTATTTCATATCCGTCATAAACCTTTTCTTTTCTATAAACCCATCGGCACTGATATTTAAGTCGAGCTTGTTGCTTTTGTAACTTACATTAGCTGATTGGCCACCGGCACTAAAAGTCCGCTGTTGATAAGTGCTTGTAAAATTGGCCAGCCAGCCAACGTAAGGATTTTTTTTAAGGATAATATCAATTAACCCGCTATTGCCCTCGGCGCTATATTTTGCAGGCGGGGCTGTAATAATGTCTATCCTTGCAATATTGTCTGACCGCAGTGCCGATAACCTTTGTCTTAACTGGTCACCCTGCAGCATCCGGCCATCTATCATAACGCCCAAACTGCTTTTGCCAATTAAATTTATTACGCCGTCCGGCGTTACTTCAACCCTCGGCGCCTGGTTTAATAACTCAAGTGCATTTACGCCTTTATCAAAAACACTGTTTTCAACATTAAAGCTTATCCGGTCAATCTTCTGCTCTATCAAAGGTTTTTGCGCAACAACTTTAACTTCTGACAGTGCCTTTACATCTGGCTGTAAAACAATGTTAAAGATTAAATCACCATTTAAGTTTATAGAGTCCTGATAAGTTTTATATCCGGTAGCAGATGCTTTTAGTAAATACTTTCCGGGTTTTATTGAGATATTATAATGCCCGGTATCATTACTTAGTGCCGCTTTTGTTATTGTTTTGTTTGATAAAGCAATACTGGCATAGGCTACTTTATTTGCCGATTGGTCCTTGACTACCCCTGATATTTTAACTTCCTGCTGCGCCATAGCATAAACTATACACAGGCAGGAAAATAATAGGATAAAAAATACTTTTTTCATTATTGATTTGATAAGGTTTTATGTAACACTTATCAAATGTAATACTAATTAATTAGTATTTGTACTATTCGATTAGTATTTTTAATAAAAAAATTATAAAAGCTGATTTTTAATAGTTTAAAATTATAAATTTAAAAGGCCACATTATAACTATTCTTATTTTCGCACATTACAAAGGTGCTGTGTGTGCTGCCAATGCTGGTTACCGAGCCTAATTTGTTAAACACAAAATCCTGGTAGTGCTTCATATCCCTGGCATATACCTTCAGCAAAAAATCAAAATCGCCTGATATATTGTAGCACTCTACTACCTCATCCAGCTTCATTATATCGGTTACAAAATCATGGCCTATGCTTTTGTCGTGCTGTTTTAGTTTAATATTGCAGAATACTATCAGGCCATAATTAAGCTTTTCGGCATCCAGTACGGCTATGTATTTTTTAATGTAGCCATTTGCTTTAAGCCGTTTAACACGCTCAAAAACGGGTGAGGGCGAAAGGTTTACCTTAGTGGCAAGTTCTTTAATGGTAAGGCCGGAGTCTGTTGCTAATAATTTTAATAAACGGATATCAGTGTTGTCAAGCTCTTCCATGTTTCAGTATATTTTTCTGTGAGGCGCATTATTTCAATCATTTTATAGCATAATATGCTTATTGTTTTAACAAATATAGATTTATATGCTTAATATTTTAATATTATAAAGTTTAATAATCTTTAAATATAGTTTTGTGAAGATTTTAATGCTTTAAACAAGGCGAATTAATGGTTCTTCTACAAAACTTATAAAATGTTAACTCAAAACCTGGGCTACCCGCGTATCGGCAGCCAACGACAATTAAAAAAAGCCTGCGAGCAATACTGGACAGGTAAAATAACTTTCGACGAATTAAATGGCATTGCAAATGTCATTAAGCAGGAAAACTGGCAAACCCAATTGGATGCAGGCATTGACCTTATCCCTTGCAATGATTTTAGTTTTTACGACCAAATACTTGATACAAGCCTGTTACTTGGTGTTATACCACAACGTTACGAGCCGGTTTTACAGGTGAATAACAATAAAGAAATTGATCTGTACTTTGCCATGGCGCGTGGTTACCAAAAGGATGGATTGGACATTACCGCCATGGAAATGACCAAATGGCTTGACACCAACTACCATTACCTGGTACCTGAGTTTACAGCCGCACAGGAGTTTACCATCAATAATGAAAAGATATTTAAGGAATATACCGACGCCAAAAATTTGCTGGGTAACAAGGCTAAACCTGTATTGATTGGACCGGTAAGTTATTTACTGTCTGGTAAAGAAAAAGAGCAGGGTTTTGAGCGTATTGATCTGATAAAAAAACTGGTACCTGTTTATGCAGATATTATCAATCGACTAAAGCAACTGGGTGCCGAATGGGTACAACTGGATGAACCTTACCTGGCGCTTGATCTGTCAAAAAAAGAAAAGGAAGCCTTTGAGTTTGCCTACCGCAGTATTGCCAACCGCGTAAACGGCATTAAAACATTGGTTGCTACTTATTTTGAAGGCTTGCCGGATAACACCCAACTGGCAGTGAACCTGCCAATTGCTGCATTGCATATCGACCTGGTACGCGCGCCAGAGCAATTAGATGAGGTGCTCACCTTAATTCCAGATACGCTAATACTTTCATTAGGGGTGGTTGATGGGCGTAATGTATGGAAAAATGATTATGAACGGACAATAAAACTTATTTATAAAGCAGTTGGAAAATTAGGTTCCGAGCGGGTGATAATCGCCCCATCATGTTCGTTGCTGCATAGCCCTATTGATTTGGATATTGAAACCACCATCGACCCGGAAATTAAAAACTGGATGGCCTTTGCCAAGCAAAAGTTAACCGAGGTTAGCGAACTCAAAAAAATTGCCGAAGGTGATTATGAATTATTACAACTTAATAAAAAAGCTGCTGACGCCAGAAGATCGTCGCAAAAGGTACATAAGCAAACTGTTAAGGATAGGGTAGCTGCAATAACCGCCGCTGATTCAAATCGTACCAGCGCTTTTTTGGTTCGTCAGCAGTTGCAACACAAGCGCTTTAATTTACCGGCATTCCCTACAACAACTATCGGCTCGTTCCCGCAAACGGATGATATACGGCAGTTAAGGGCAAGGTTAAAAAAAGGCGATATAACTGTTGAAGAATACGACGAAGCTATTGAACGTGCTACCATCGACGCCATACGCTGGCAGGAAGAAATAGACCTGGATGTATTAGTACACGGCGAGTTTGAACGCAATGATATGGTTGAGTATTTTGGCGAACAGTTGAATGGCTTTTTATTCACCAAAAACGGCTGGGTACAAAGCTATGGCAGCCGTTGCGTTAAACCACCGGTTATTTATGGCGATGTAAGTCGCCCAAAAGATATGACCGTGCGGTGGAGCAGTTTTGCCGCCGCGCAAACCAACAAGCCTATGAAGGGTATGTTAACTGGTCCGGTAACTATTTTACAATGGTCGTTTGTACGGGATGACCAGCCGCGCGAGGTTACAACCAGGCAAATAGCATTAGCTATACGCGATGAGGTAATAGCGCTTGAAAAAGCAGGCATTGGTATTATTCAGATTGATGAGGCTGCCATACGCGAGGGCCTGCCGCTGCGTAAAGCAAAACGATCGCATTATCTGGATTGGGCAGTAGCCGCATTCAGAATAACTGCGGGCGGGGTGCAGGATGCTACCCAGATACATACCCACATGTGCTACAGCGAGTTTAACGATATTATTGAACATATTGCCGCTATGGATGCTGATGTAATAACCATTGAAACATCGCGCTCACAAATGGAATTGTTGCAGGCATTTGCGCATTTTGAATATCCAAACGAAATTGGTCCGGGAGTGTATGATATTCATTCGCCGCGGGTACCGGGCACCGAAGAAATGGTATCGCTTTTAGCCAAAGCAGCTAATTTGCTGCCCGCACAAAACTTATGGGTAAACCCCGATTGTGGTTTAAAAACACGTAAATGGCCGGAAACAAAGGCAGCATTACAAAACATGGTTACTGCAGCAAAACAAGCACGCAGGCAACTAATTATAAATGCCAAAAATTAATATCAGGTGTTCGGGGTGTTCGGCTTTACTAAAACGGAACACCTGATATTAATTTATTAAGTAACCAATTCAAAAATATTATACAAGTAAAAAATAATATCATTTTAATGATATTTATTATGTTTGCGGGCCAATTAATAATGGGCTATTTTAGTACGGTAAATACATCATGTTTTTAGAAAAAATCCGGTCAGGAGAATCAGGCGTATTAATTTATGGTATCACTCCTCCCAAAGCTGAAACCAGCTCCGAGCGTATTGCTGAAATAGCCGAAAAGACTATTAACAGGCTGATCCCTATTGATATAGACGCACTGGTAGTATACGATGTACAGGATGAATCGGCCCGGACAACTGAGGAAAGACCGTTTCCGTTTTTAACTGCGCTCGATCCGTTTAAGTTTGCATCGGGTTACCTAGGTGCTTTAAACATTCCCAAGATCATCTATCGCCCTGCGGGAAAATTTTCGGCTGATGAATTATCTGCCTGGCTGGAAGAATTGAACCAGAATAATTTTTACCCGGTTTTTGTTGGCGTTCCTTCGCCTGATTTTCCGGTAAAAACCAATTTGCCCGATGCCTATAAAATTTGGAGCAAGCATAGTGATACTTCAGTAATTGGCGCGGTAACTATACCCGAAAGACATGAAGTATTAAAAGATGAAGATGTGCGTATGCTGGATAAAATGAACTGCGGCGTATCGTACTTTATATCGCAATGTGTTTTTAATATTGATTATGCCAAACAGGTTATTAATGACCTGACCAATACCTGCACTAAAAAGGATATTAAGTTTCCTACGGTAATTTTTACCCTTACTGCCTGCGGATCACAAAAAACCCTGCATTTTATGGAATGGCTGGGCATTCATGTTCCGGATGAGTTGAAAGAAGAACTGAAAACATCAGCTAACATCCTCGAAAAATCAGTAAAGGTTTGTTTGGATATTGCTGCTGAGCTTACTGCTTATTGCGCGGAACGTAAAATCCCATTTGGTTTTAATATAGAAAGCGTAGCCATCCGCAAAGAAGAAATTGAGGCATCAATTTATATGACAAATGAAATAGGGCAGATGCTGAAAGATAAAGGAATAAGAAAGTAACCGACAATTTATTAGTAAAAAACCCGGGCAAATATCCGGGTTTTTTGTTTTATTTATTCAGATACTGCCGCACCGCCTCGGCTGATTTGCCGACTTTGGCTATTGCCGATTGTAATTCATCCTTGCTTATGCCTAAAGCTTTGGTCCAGTAAGCAACTTCATAATCCTCATTCAGGTTGATGGTTTTACTGTCGGGAGTTCCGGTTTTTTTTGTATTGTCCATAATATTGTAGTTATTAAAATTGTATAACATTTATTGCTGCGATTGATCTTTTTGTTGTTGCTGCTGTTCCTGTGCTACAGGCTCCTGCATTTCGCCCATCATTTTGGCTACTACGCTGTCAGGCGTCATGTTAGCCATGCTAACCTGCATTTTATTTTTAAAGCCTGATATTACCCGGTCCTCACCTGCCATTAATGCTTCATAACCATCTTTTGCCACGTCAGCAGGGTTAGCCATTGACGATTTATCCTGCACAATTTTGCTTTCGTTCATGCCCGCTTTGTTAAAGAAATCAGTATCGGTAACACCCGGCATTAAGGCAGTAAAGGTTATACCGGTATCTTTAAACTCCTCGCGTATGGCAGTTGTAAATGATAACACAAAAGCTTTGGTAGCATGATAAACAGCCTGCCATGGCGCAGGTAATTTACCTGCAACCGAGCCAAGATTTAGCACTTTGCCTTCGCCGCGTGCAGCCATTTGTTTGGTAAAATGCTTGGTCAGGATTACTGTAGCACAAATATTCAGATGGATAATATCCAGCTCGCGCTCAATGTCATTATCCTTAAACAAACCATATAGGCCCTGGCCGGCATCGTTTACCAATACATCCACTTGCCTGTCGCCAATTTCATTACATAAAGCAAAGGCTTCGTCTATATTTGAAAGATCCCTGGCAAAAGTATCAACCTTAATGCCCGAGGCACTAAGTTCGGCTGCCGTACTATCCAGTTCCCCCTGGTCACGCGCTACAATTAATAAGTTATACTGATCCCTGGCAAACAGTTTTGCCAGTTCTTTACCAATACCGCTGGTTGCGCCGGTAATAAGCGCAGTTTTTTGTTTATTTTCCATAATATGCAGTTATTACATTTAAGTTCGTTGGTTATTATTCTCCGGGTTTTAATACCACCTTTACACAATCTTCTTCTTTTTCATCGAAAATTTTATAACCGTGCGATACCTGGCTTAAAGGCAGCCTATGGGTAATAATATCATCTAATATCACCTGTTCGGTTTTTACCAGTTCAATAAGATGATCAATATAATTAAGTACAGGCGCCTGGCCCATTTTTAGTGTTATGCCTTTGTCAAACAACCGGTGCAAAGGGAAATTATCATACGGCGAGCCATATACACCCATTATAGATACGGTACCATTGCGGCGCACTGCTTTAAAACACATTTCCAATACCTTAATGCTGCCTTTTTCAAAATTGACAGTGGCTTTTACTTTATCAAAAAAGCTTCTTTCGGGTTCAAAGCCTACCGCATCAACACAAACATCAGCACCCCGGCCGTTGGTCATGGCGCGTATAGCTTCTACCACATCCACCTCATGCGGGTTAAGCGTATATACTTTATTAACAGCTTTTGCTTTTTCAAGGCGATAGTTTAAAGGGTCAATAGCTATTACGCGCCCTGCGCCATTTGCCCAGGCTGCTTTTTGAGCCATAAGCCCAACGGGGCCTGAACCAAAAATGGCTACTATTTCGCCACCTTTTAACTGTGCCCAATCAATAGCCGACCATCCAGTAGGAAAAATATCAGTTAAAAATAGCACCTGCTCGTCGCTCATGTTTTCGGGTATAATACGCGGGCTTATATCAGCATAAGGCACCCTCACATATTCTGCCTGCCCACCGGCGTAACCTCCATACAAATCAGTATAACCAAACAGGGCCGCGCCTTTTTGGTCCATCAGGTCGCCATCAGGCCCATAATGTTTATAATTGGAGTTTTCGCAGGCGGGCGATGCACCATGAGTGCAAAAAAAGCAATGTCCGCAGGCAATAGGAAAAGGCACCACAACGCGATCGCCTTTTTTTAAATTTTTAACTTCTTTGCCAACTTCTTCAACAATGCCCATAAACTCATGCCCCATTATCATAGGCTCAGGTTGTGGTACAGCACCGCTAAGTATATGCAGGTCCGAGCCGCAAATAGCGGTTGATGTTACCTTTAGGATCACATCCGTAGCCTGTTCGATGCGCGGATCGGGCATCGTGTCGTAACGAATGTCGCCGGGTTTATGGAATACTGCTGCTTTCATATAATGTAGATGAATATTTATTTTTTAATTAAAATAATTAATGTATTGGATATAATTTTAACATATACTACGTGTCGAGGTTTTAAAAAAAGGAAAAAAAGGGAAGGCGATTTAAAAATAGAGGAGGGCTTTATTATATAGAGGAGGGCTTTATTATTTAGTTTAATGGCTAACACATTTAATGGCAAACAATATTCAAGAGACGGTAGGTTTGACAGGTTTTTAGCAAAAGTTTGGCCAGTTCCTTACCTATGCCGCTTGTTGCCCTGTTATAAGTGCTGTTTTGTTGATTTGCATGGTATTGTTTTTAAATTTCTTTTCCCTCAAAATCTTCTTCTATCTTTCTCCAGTAAGGCAGATCAACTATTTGCATAAATTCATCCATATTTATGGCATTGCCATTTATTGGTTTACCTTGTTTTAAATGTTGCAAGGTTTGCTGTATATTATATGCTACCCTGAAAATGACGGTTGTTGGATAAAGCACCATCGAATAACCCATTTTGCCAAGTTCCTTTGGGGATATCCATGGTGTTTTGCCGCCATCTTCCAGTATGCTTGTTGCCAATGGTACGCCCTTAAAAGTTTTTCCTATTTTTTCCAGGTCCCCTATAGTTTTTGGTCCTTCCAGGTAAATTCCATCGGCACCTGCGTCAAGATATTGTTTGCCCCGTTCAATTGCATTATCTAATCCTTCAGGATCAATAGCATCTGTACGTGCCAGAATAAAAAAATCATTACCGTCACGGGCGGTTATGGCAGCTTTGATTTTTTGCAGCATAACCGGCGTTTCAACTACTTTTTTATGATCCATGTGGCCGCACTTCTTGGGGGGCTTCTGGTCTTCCATAAACATAGCTGATGCACCCAATCGTATGTATTCTTGCACCGTGCGGGTAACATTTTTTACATCGCCATAACCATCATCAATATCTACCAGTACGGGCAGCGGCGACGCTTGTATTATCCTATTAACCGAAAACTTTTTCTCCCCAAACTTTTCCAGGTCAACATCCGGGATGGCATGTGTGGCACCCGAAAGTGCATAGCCCCCTATTTGATAGGCATCAAATCCGGCTAACTCAATAAGTCGTGCGGTTAACGCATCATGCGCTACGGGTAATTGCACTGGTTCATCTGAAGATGCCAACATAGCTTTCCAGCTTTTTCGTTTGGTAATAGTATGTTTCATTATTGCAACAATCTATTTTTATCTATAAAATAAATTATTTAATCATATAGATATATTTTTAACGATTGTATACAATGCTGGTTTTAAAAATTTAAAATATGTTGGGGAAAAATCGGCTTAATGAAAACAGCAAGCAGCTCTTTATTGTATTTAATTAACAGCTAATGCAATATGACAACGACAAATAATATTCCAAGAGATGGCCGGTTAAACAGCCCCTGGCAAAAAGGTATTTTAATACCCGGGGATGATAAAAAGAAGGTTCGGCCTGAAAATACTTACGATTGCCTGATAGTTGGCGGCGGTATAACCGGGTTGACAGCCGCAGTTTTATTGCAAAATGAAGGCTATAACACTATTGTTGCAGATGCCAACACAATAGGCTTTGGTACGACAGGTGGTACCAGCGCGCATATAAACACTTTTGCTGATACCAATTATAAAGAGGCTGCAAGCGCCTTTGGCGAAGAAGGTGCGAAATTATTTGCTGAAGCTATAAATGAAGGTTTTGATTTAATAAGATCCAACATCGACAAATATAAAATAGATTGTGATTTTGAAACCAAACCCGGTTTTGTATATGCCGAAACTGATAAGGAGTTATCATTTCTGGAAGATATGTTTGAAGGGGCGGTAAAAGTTGGTGTACCTGTAGAATATATCGAAGACGTACCAACGCCGGTAAAATATATCAAGGCTTTAAAATGGGATGGACAGGCGCAATTTCATCCTGTTAAATATTTAAAGGGCCTACAGGAAGCTTACATTGCCGCGGGCGGGGTTATTGCAGAAAATACTTTAGTTGAAGGCGTTACCAATGAAGATGGCGTACTTATCGCAAAAACTTCGGAAAATGCCTATCGCGCACGCAATGTGATATATGCCACACACATGCCGCCAAATATTAATGTCATCAATTTTGAGGCTGCGCCGTACCGCAGTTATGTGGTGGCAGTTAAACTAAAAAGTGATGCCTATCCCGATGCCCTGGTGTACGATTGCCAGGAACCTTATCATTACATACGTACCCACGTAATTGACGGCGAGAAACTTTTATTAGTTGGCGGTGCCGATCATAAAACCGGGCATGGCGATCCCGAAAAAGCTTTTGCCGATCTGGAAGAGTACATTCGTAAGTATTACGATGTTGCTTCTGTTGAATATCAATGGTCATCACAATATTATATCCCGGCGGATGGGTTTCCGTATATAGGACAATTGCCTTTTGCTGCCGATGGTATTTTTTGTGCCAGCGGGTATAATGGTAATGGCATGATGCTGGGCAGCATAGCGGGTAAAATATTGAGCGATTTGGTAAGTAAGCGCAGTAGTAAATATGAAAAAGCATTTAGCCCTGCGCGTATTAAGCCAATTGATAGCTTTACCGAGTTTGTAAAGGAAAACGCTGATGTAGCCTATCGTTTTGTTGCGGACAGGTTTAATGTTGATGAAATAGATACTTTAAAAGATTTGCCAAATGATACCGGCAAGGTGGTTGAGGTAGATGGTAAAAAGGTAGCTGCTTACCGCGACGAGCAAGGCAAAATACATGTGCTTAACCCGGTATGTACCCACGCGGGCTGTATTGTAGCCTGGAACGGTGAAGAAAAAAGCTGGGATTGCCCATGCCACGGAGCGCGTTATGATATAAACGGCAAAGTGTTAACAGGTCCAACTACCAGAGATCTTCCGGCAATCAACATAGCGTAGATGCAATTATGTTTTAGCTCCGGCAATAAAATACTTCCAAACAGGTATAGCTAAAACTGCGCCTATAAACGGGGCCGTTATATATATCCAAAGATGTTCAAGGTGGCCTGAAATTAATGCAGGTGCGAAGGAACGGGCAGGGTTCATAGATGCTCCGCAAATAGGCCCTGCAAATATAGCTTCTAAACCAACCACTGCACCTATAGCTAAACCTGCAAGTTGGCCCTGCTCTTTGCTGCCGTGAGCAACCGCCATGAT
Source organism: Mucilaginibacter sp. (assembly GCA_025929405.1). Classification (GTDB taxonomy): domain Bacteria; phylum Bacteroidota; class Bacteroidia; order Sphingobacteriales; family Sphingobacteriaceae; genus Mucilaginibacter. The sequence continues at coordinate 10,549 of JAICMD010000086.1, forward strand.
CACCAGCATTAAAATGAAAGTGAGAAAAAATTCAAGTACAAATGATTGCATCTCTGTACCTGCAGGCATGGTTGCACCCAATAATGGCGAGGTTGGGAATAATAGTTTTAATACCCGGCTCGCCAGTAATGCGCCTGCAAATTGAGCAATTATATATGAGGGTAAAGATTTAACCGGAAAACGTTTGGCTATAGCAAACCCAATACTAACCGCCGGATTCATGTGCGCGCCTGATGTATCACCAAATGCATAAATCATGGCCATCACTATCAATCCCCAGGTTAGGGCAACGCCAACATGGGTAACCGCCCCGCCTGTTTGCTGGTCGGCTATCATAGCGCCGGTACCGCAAAAAACCATCATAAAAGTTGCAGTTGCTTCGGCAATAAGTTTTTTCATTTCAGGTGGGTTTGCACAAAATCAGCCGAGTATGCTTTTATCATATCCCTTACCCGGCGAAACTCACCTATAATTTCTTCCGGCGTTCCGGTTGCCTTTGCCGGGTCGGGGAAATTATGATGAAAACGCTGCACATTACCCGGAAAATAAGGGCAGGCTTCGTTGGCATTATCGCAAACGGTAATAACCATATCAAACGGAATATCTTTATACTCGTCCACATGGTTAGATGTATGTTTACTGATATCGATATGGTCTTCGGCCATTACCTGTATGGCTTTAGGGTTTACACCATGGGTTTCAATGCCGGCGCTATAAATATTTGCTTTATCGCCTGCAAAATAACGCAAATAGCCTTCGGCCAACTGACTGCGGCAACTGTTGCCGGTACATAATACCAATATATTTTTCATTTAGTAAGAATAATCAGGGTTAAGTATAATTTATTAAACATTTATTTTAACAACAGCCACCGCCCGGAGTACAGCATGCTGTTGCAGGCGAAGCTAAATTAACTAATTGTACTTTGGTCTTTTCTTCGGGGGCGCAGCATTCCTCGCCATTATCATTTGTGCCGCAGGTGCCACCCCTGGTTTGCGCTTTACATTGAACAAAGTCCGGGTTAAGATTTACGGTTAATGTGTCATCA
>JAICMD010000211.1 GCA_025929405.1 Mucilaginibacter sp.
GATGAATCATCAACATTAAATAACAACTCAACCTTACTTGATACCTTATTTACATTTTGCCCACCCTTGCCCCCACTGCGCGATGTTTTATAAATAAGCTCTTTTTGAAGGTCGGCTTTTGAGATATTCATGGGGTGAAGTTAGGGAATTGTTGATTAACTGAGTAGTTAAAGGAACCATAAATTAACCGTTTAACCTAATCAACTTAATAAACCACTCACTTAAAAACCGTATCTTCGTTACCGATGAGCAACAACATAATTGTAGCTATTGATGGCTACTCATCCTGCGGAAAAAGCACACTGGCAAAGGCAATTGCCAAAAAGCTGCATTTTATTTATGTTGACAGCGGTGCAATGTACCGCGCTGTGGCCCTGTACTTTTTGCGCAATAATATTGACCTGGACAATACCCAACAAGTTGCCCAGGCATTGCAAAACGTCCACCTCAATTTCCACTCGCGCGATTATGAAACACATATAACGCTGAACGATGAGGAAGTATCGGACGAAATACGTTTAATGCCGGTTTCTGACCTTGTAAGCGCCGTATCGGCCATACACGATGTTAGGGTTGAAATGGTAAAGCAACAGCAACGTATGGGACAATCAAAAAATATTGTAATGGATGGCCGCGATATCGGTACGGTAGTGTTTCCTGCTGCACAGGTAAAAATATTTATGACCGCCGACCCCAAAATACGTGCCGAGCGCCGGTTTAAAGAGCTTGCCCCTAAGAATCCTGATATTACCTTAGAAGAAGTTTTTGAAAATCTTGCCCACCGCGATTACCAGGATACTACCCGTAAAGAAAGCCCCCTAACCCGCGCTGAAGATGCCATTATACTGGATAATACTGATCTTACTCCCGAAGAACAGTTAGCATTTGCATTGGGTAAGATAAAACCCTTTTTAAACTAAGATTTTAAGATTAAAGGATTGTAGGATTCTTGATCCTTTGTCTAAAGGTGATATTTCAGACGATTATGCTTATAGTCTCAATTACATAGAAAATTAGATTTTAAAGTATTTTTTGTACCGGATTTAATTTGGTAAACTTTAAGTTTGCGGCTTAATACAAATCTGCAAATGAAAGCCTTTATTTTCGACCTTAATGGTACCATGATAAACGACATGGAATACCATACCAAAGCCTGGATGTACTTGTTAAATAATGAACTGGGCGGTCATTTTACCTGGGATGAAGTAAAACAACAGATGTACGGCAAAAATCCCGAAGTGCTGGTACGCTTGTTTGGCCCCAACCGTTTTACACTGGACGAAATGAATACTTTATCGTTGGAGAAAGAAAAACGTTATCAGCAGGAATATTTGCCTAAACTACAGTTATTGCCGGGATTGCGTGAGTTTTTTGAGAAAGCTTATCAGAAGGGTATTATTATGGCAATTGGTTCGGCAGCTATACCTTTTAATATTGATTTTGTGCTGGATAACCTGAATATACGCCATTACTTTAAGACTATTGTAAGCGCTGATGATGTAGAGCTAAGCAAACCCAACCCCGAAACTTATTTAAAAGTAGCACTGCAATTAAATATACCGGTTAATGATTGTTTGGTATTTGAAGATGTACCCAAAGGTGCCGAAGCCGCTGCCAATGCAGGCATGGATTGCGTTATACTAACCACTACCCATCAGCCTGATGAGTTTAACCACCTGCCTAATGTATTGCACTTTAGTAGTGATTTTACAGGAGAGTATTTTGAGGAGTTAGTATCTTAAGACCCAACCAACCCTCCCCAAAAGGGGAGGGCTTGATGAGACTTTATTTAAAGTCTCCCCTTTGGGGAGATTTAGAGGGGTGATTACCTATAATAAACCTCACTCCATTTCAACTCATTTTTAAGCTGGCGGAGTTTGGTATCCTGATCTATCAGTACATATTCAATACCGGCTACATCAGCAAAATCTTCCATATTAACTGCTGTAAGGTTTTGGCTATAGCAGGTATGGTGCGCACCCCCGGCCAATATCCATGCGGCACAACCGGTTTGCATATCAGGGTGTGGTTTCCATAACACGCGTGCTACCGGTAGTTTAGGCAGATCATGCTGCGGTTCAACGGCATCAACCGTATTTACCAATAAACGGAAACGGTTACCCATATCAATTAATGATGCATTAAGTGCGGGGCCGCCAGCAACGTTAAATACCAAACGCACAGGATCGGCTTTGCCGCCAATACCTAACGGATGTATCTCGCATTTGGGTTTGCCATTTGCTATTGATTCGCAAATCTCCAGCATGTGCGATCCTAAAACCAACGGGTTGCTTGGGTCAAAGTGGTAAGTATAATCTTCCATAAAAGCGTTGCCGCCTTTAAGGCCACTGCCCATCACTTTCATAGCACGTACCAAAGCGGCTGTTTTCCAGTCGCCCTCGCCTGCAAAGCCGTAACCCTTGCCCATTAAACGCTGTGCCGATATACCCGGCAATTGTACCATACCGTGCAGGTCCTCAAACGTATCAGTAAAACCTTTAAAGTTTCCGTCCTTTAAAAACGCTTCTAATCCTAATTCAATTTTAGCTGCTTCGCGTAATGAGCTGTATTGGCTTCCGCCTTTGCGTAAAACGTCAACAACTGCATAACGTTCTTCATATTCGGCAGTAAGGCGGTCAATTTCAGCATCGCTTATAGCATTAATAACTTTTACAAGGTCGCCAATACCATAGGTATTAACCGAGAAACCGAATTTTAATTCAGCCTCAACTTTATCACCCTCTGTAACGGCTACATAGCGCATATTATCACCAAAGCGTGCAAATTTAGCACCTTGCCAGTCGGCCCAACCTGCAGCAACACGTGCCCAGCCGTTAATTTGCTCCAACACAGCAGGGTCCTGCCAATGGCCAACCACTACCTTACGGTTTAAGCGCATACGCGATACCATGAAACCAAACTCCCTGTCGCCATGCGCACTTTGGTTAAGGTTCATGAAATCCATATCAATGCTTTCCCATGGAATATCGCGGTTAAATTGGGTATGCAAGTGCAGTAAAGGCTTTTGTAACACCTTTAAACCGCCAATCCACATTTTAGCCGGCGAGAAAGTGTGCATCCAGGCAATAACACCAATACAGTTGGCAACGTTATTGGCTTCCTGTAATATAGCTTGTATTTCTTCGGTTGATTTTACGGTAGGTTTAAAAATAACCTGTACCGGTATCTGTGCCGCATCGTTTAATGATTTGGCTATTTGCTGCGAATGCTCTGCTACCTTTTTTAAGGTTTCTCCGCCATATAAATGCTGGCTGCCGGTAACAAACCAAACTTCTAACTTTTTTAAATCGGACATCAATGTATATGATTTAGTGAATTATTGATTTTTATTAATGACGCAATGACCTAATGACTAAATTATTGTCCATAATATGAATTAGGCCCATGCTTACGCTCAAAATGTTTTTGGATAAGCGAATCTTTTAAACGTGCCACCTGCGGGTTTATCTGCTCGGTTATGATGGCCATTTGCGCAATGGCTTCTAAAACTGCGCTGTTGTAAACAGCTTTATCTGCATTTTTGCCCCAGGTAAATGGCGCATGATTACCTATCAGTATCATTTCGATATCTTTATAAGATAAGTTGCGCTCGCTCAGGCAATTTAATATCTGGTAACCGGTTTGGTACTCATAATCGCCTTTTATCATTTCATCGCTCATTGGCGGGGCGCACGGTATATCAACTGTGTTATGGTCGGCATGGGTAGTACCGTAAATAGGTATATCGCGATGCGATTGTGCCCAGGCCGTGGCATAAGTTGAATGGGTATGGCAAACGCCACCAATTTCAGGGCATTGTTTATACAATACTGCATGTGTTTTGGTATCTGATGATGGCCTTAAAGTACCTTCAACAATATTACCGTCAAAATCAACGATCACCATTTTTTCAGGCGAAAGGTCCTCATAAGGCACGCCGCTTGGCTTAATTGCAAATACACCCAGATCCCTGTCGGCAGCGCTAACATTACCAAAGGTAAAAACCACCAGGTTTAATTTTGGTAACTGCATATTAGCTGCATAAGCTTCTTCTTTTATATGCTGATATTTACTCATTTTCTTTTAGATTCAAGAAGTAAGAATCAAGAGTCAAGATTTTATTCTGCTGCATTATCCTTTCTTCTTTTATATGCTTAATCTTGATTCTTGGCTCTTAATTCTTGGTTCTCAACTATTATTTAGCAGTTTGATATTCAATAAAGCCTGCCAGCTCTTTATATTTTTTATAACGCTTTTCGTATAAGGCGGTGCGTGAATCATCCGGCGTATAAGTAGCATCAAAACCACCACCCATAGCTGCCATTGCATCTTCAACCTTTGGATAAATGCCTGCTGCGGTAGCCGCAAACATAGCCGCACCTAAAGCGCAAGTATGTTCAAACTGGTGTATACGTATAGGCATTTGTAAAATATCCGCCATCATCTGCATAATATATGGTGATTTTTTAGCTACGCCGCCAATTCCTATCAACCCTTTAACAGGTACACCTTCATTATTAAAACGCTCCACAATAGCTTTAGCGCCAAAGCAGGTACTCTCGGCAATGGCACGGAATACTCGCGGTGCATCGCTACCCAGGCTTAAGCCAGTTATAGCGCTTTTTAATAATTGGTTAGCATCTGGTGTACGGCGACCATTCAACCAGTCTACAGATAACTCCGCTTTTTCATCAAGCGGAAGTTCAGCAGCTTTTTTGCTTAGTTCGGCTATAATCTTATTTTCAATACGCGGTTTTTCTTCAGCATTTTCAACAAACTGCAATGGCCATGATATCAGGTTTTTAAACCATGCGTACGAGTCGCCAAAAGCTGATTGGCCAGCTTCTAAACCTGCCATACCCGGTATTACCGAACCATCCACTTGTCCGCAGATACCTGCTACAAGTTTACCCTGCATATCTCTATTAGGCGCTACCAAAATATCGCAGGTTGATGTACCCATTACCTTGCTTAGATGGTAAGGCTCTATCTGGCCGCCTACAGCACCCATGTGCGCATCAAACGCGCCTACACCAATTACCACACCGGTATTTAAGCCTAAACGTTGTGCCCATTCGGCGCTTAAAGTTCCGGCAGCCTCATCAGATGTATAAGTATCTTTATATAGGCGTTCGGTAAATCCTTTCAATAATGGATCAAGCGTACTGAAAAACTCATCAGGAGGTAAGCCACCATATTCGGCAGCCCAAAGGCCCTTATGCCCTGCTGAACAACGACCGCGTTTCATTTCTCTTACATCGGTACCGCCTGTCAATAAAAATGGTATCCAGTCGCAATGCTCAACCCATGAATATACATCCTTGCGTATTGACTCATTAACGCGTAAAGTACGCAGTAACTTTGCCCAAAACCATTCAGACGAGTATATGCCACCTACATATTGCAGGTAATTAGTATCAAATTTTGTAGCATGTTCATTTATTTCGGCAGCCTCTTTTACTGATGTATGATCCTTCCATAAAACAAACATAGTATCAGGATTTTCTTCATAACCCGGGGTTAATGCTAAAGGAACGCCTTGTGCATTAACCGCAACCGGGGTTGAGCCTGTAGTATCCACAGCAATAGCTTTAACCTGACCTGCTATGGCCTGCCCGCCAGCTTGTTCAATGCAGCTTTTTATAGTATGCTCAAGTCCCTCAACATAGTCAAGCGGGTGCTGCCTGAACTGGTTTTGAGCGGCATTACAGTAAAGTCCTTTTTTCCAGCGGGGATATAAAAAAACTGAAGAGGCCAGTTCCTGGCCGGTTATAGCGTTTACAATAATTGAACGCACAGAATCGGTGCCATAATCAACACCGATCACTAATTGATCATTACTCATGTATGGTTTATAATAGGCTAAATGATAGCAATGTTTAACAAGTAAATTTAATTAATAAATGTCTGAAATACATTTTTAATTCACCTTGTAAACTTAGGCAATTTAGAAATATTTTTAAAATATAATAGTGTAAAAATTACACAATTGAATTATTCAGAATACACACTCACTACCCTATCGCGCAGGTTATAACCCGATGCCATTACTTCGCCATACGCACCCGCGCTACGCACGGCAATAAGGTCGCCACGGTATGATTGCGGAAACTCTACATCCTTCTGAAAACAGTCGGTACTTTCGC
>JAICMD010000263.1 GCA_025929405.1 Mucilaginibacter sp.
GGTTGCTAAGTCAAGGTCAAATTTAATGGCAGTATAACCACGGTCAACAGCGCCACGAGCAGCCTTAGCATAATCATCAGGTGTTGGGTTACGTGCAGCATAAAGCTCTGTATCACAATATACACGGCATTTATCGCGGAATTTACCGCCCATTAACTGATAAATAGGTAAACCAAGTGCTTTACCGGTTATATCCCAAAGGGCGCATTCAATACCGGTAAGAGTGGCAACAAACATACCTGCCTGCGCACCGTTAAAAATTGAACCCTGGCGAATGTTACGTGCAATTACGTTAGGATATAATGGGCTACGGCCTACTATTTGCTGGGCCATTCTTTTTACCAGATAATATGAGTTAGTAGCGGCATCTACACCCTCTCCCCAGCCTACTAAACCTTGGTTGGTTTCTATTTTAATAAACATACCGCCGCCTGAATAGGCAACTTTTACGGCTGTTACTCTAAGATCTGAAGGCGCTGATGATTGCGGAGTTCTTTCTTTTGCATCTATTAATCCCTGACCCCAAGTTTGGATAAAGGGCGAAGCAGCCAAAGCAGCAGTTCCCACACCGGCTTTAGTTAAAAATGAACGCCTATTTTGTTTTGTTGACATGATGTTTTATTTTATTAAGTTGATTTTTTATGGTTTAATGGACATTATTTACGGCACTGGCTGCAATTATCTCTTCAACCTGAGCCCTGGCAACAGGTAATTTTATTTTCTTATTGTTAAGGCTGGCTTTTAACCATGAAAGGTAATCAGCCCTGATATCGGCAGGCCAGCCTGCATCCATTTGTCCGGCATTATATTTACCTTCCTTAACACGGATGTGTGCAAACATATCTTCAAGACGTGTTTTTTCTGACGCTTTAACAACCTTTTCTGCCAGGTGCGGAGGTATAAAAATAACTATACCTTCTTTACCTAAAACAACATCACCGGGCATAACTGTTACCTGGCGGATACGTATAGGTACTTCAACCCCCATTATCATGGTATTTTGATCGCTGCCCGGATTGTGGAACGATGGACTGTAACTGCTTATAAATGAAGTAAAACCACCAAGCTCTTTTAAGCCTTCTAAATCTCTAACAGCACCGTCATATACAATACCATTACCTGTTTTTGCATAAATGGTTGTTCCCACACGATCGCCTATAGTTGGGCCGTTTTTGTGTAAACCAAACTGATCTGCTACATAAACGTCGCCTTTTTGTAACTGATCAACACCCCAAACGTTTTGCCCTTTAAGGCCTGCTTTCTGACCACGATCATTTATTTGTTTCCACATATCAGGGCGGTAAGGCATAAACTGCGTTGTAAAAGCACGGCCACATAATACACTATCAGGATTAATTTGAATTGGCCAGTCTTCAGCAATCTGGTAATTAAATCTGGAGCCTCCTAAGGTAGCCCATGCCTCTTCAATGCTTACATCTTTCATACGGGCAATAATATCATCGGGTACTTTTGGTCTTCCATCAGGAAAACGTTCGCCTTTCCACTCAGGTGTTAAGTAGATCAACTCTTCTTTTGACATTTGCTGCTGGGCATTGCTAACCAGTGGCATCATGCCTATAAAAGATAGAGCAAATAATCCAGCTTTGTAAATTAATTTCATAAATTGTTTGGCATTTAATATTGGTTTATAGCATTATAATAATAACACATTTTAGATAATGCAATATTTGCATATTTCTACTCATTAAAAAAATAAAATATTTAACCTATCTAAATTATTACAAACAAAGTGGAAGATGTATTGTAAAACATTCAAAACAATACAAAAAATGATATAATATACGCAAAATATACAACTACTAACTAAGTTTATAATAATATAATATGCCTATATAATAACATTTATATTAACCATTACCTATACCTACCCTTAACAAAATCACCATTTTTTGAACGCGAATTAGAGGCATCTGCATTAAGTAACGACGACAGGCAATTTGTAAAATGCTTGCGATAATGGGTAGGTGAGATTTGACACGTAACTAATGATAATATCATTGAAGCTATTAAAAAATACCTTAGGAACATCGCGAACATTCAAGGAAAATAGCGAAGTACATTTTTCGCCTACCTGATACAGGAGGATGAAATATCGGCTTTTTAGACGACCATTACTTAAACATTTAATAGCTTAGTGGTAGCTCAAACCAAAACGTACTGCCTTGGCCGGGTTCACTATCTACCCACAACCGGCCTTTGAGGCGGGTAATGATTTCCTGCGAAAGATATAAACCAATACCTAAGCCTGAGATGTTGGGATTGGTATCCTCTACCCGGTAAAAGCGCGAGAAAATATGCGGTAATTTATCGGCAGCAATGCCCTTGCCATAGTCACGGATACCTACTTTAACATTATCAGGCCCGCATTCCAACAGCACCAGTACTTCTTTTGCACCGGGAGAATATTTAATTGCATTGCTGAGTAAATTGATCAATACCTGTTCAATACGTCGTGCATCACTGGTCAGACGGCATTCCGTTACGGATTTTTCAAAGATCATGTGATGCTGTGTGGCCGAATGGGAAATCAACTCAATAGTGTCTTTGATCACATTAACCAAATCAAATTGCTCAATATGGAGTTGAAGTTTTCCCGCTTCAATCTTTGACACATCCAGCAAATCATTTACCAAAGTAGTTAGCTTATTGAGTTGTTGTAAAGTCTTTTTGATAAACTTTGCACTGGTTTCGTCATTATTAAGCCTTGCCAGGATTTGCAGATAACCGTTAATACTTGTTAGCGGTGTTTTTAACTCATGGCTTGCAAGGCCAATAAACTCGTCTTTCTTATCGTTAAGCGCCTTAACTTCTTCATAGAGTTTGGCATTGTCAATACCTATTGCCGCCTGAGCTGCAATGGACATGATGATCTCTTCATGATCCTGTGTAAATTTATTAGGCTCGGGATGCCCGAAGAAAAGGCCGCCAATCACTTCGCCTGAGCGCGAAATGACCGGCACAGCAAGGTAACTCACTACCGGCAGGTGCCCCTTGGGTTGGCCATAATGTGGGGCGCTTTTGCCATAACGCGGATCTTTGGTAATATCGTCGGATCGAACAACACCCTGGCCCGAGAACGTTTGATGAAACACAGCCGTATTACGCGGCATTCCAAATTTATCAAATGCTTCCCGCGGCGCACCTGATAAAGTATAAAGCATATATGATTCGCCCCGCTCGTCCGTCAGGTTATAAAAGAAGGCGCCAAACTTTGCACCTGTTAGCTGCGTAGTGGCATCGGTTACTTTTTGTAATATCTTATTAAGGTCAAGCTCTTCCGAAATGCTTTCCACTACAAGGTTCATAATCTCCAGCCGTTCCAAATAGCGTTTGGCCGTTTGCAGTGCGGCTACCTGTTCGCTAATATCCCGGGCAATCTTGGATGCACCAATGATCTTCCCTTTGTCATCTACAATAGGCGACACCGTGAGCGAGATAGGTATCTCACGGCCATCCTTGGTCATCCGAATAGTTTCGAAATGATCAACCTTGTTACCCTGCCTGATCTGGCCAATAATATAATCTTCCTCTTTTAAGCGTGCCGGCGGTATAATTAAAGATATATGGCGACCAATGGCTTCCTGCGGTGTGTAGCCAAACATGCGCTCTGCGGCTCGGTTCCAGCTCGTAATGATGCCATCCAGGGTTTTGCTAACAATTGTATCGTCCGAAGTATCAACAATTGCCGCCAGGCGGGCCTGCCGTTCAATATTTTCGCGCAAGTGCTCCTCATGCAGTTTTTCCTCCGTAATATCCAGAACAGTACCAATGAAACGCAATGGTTGGTCCTGCTCGTCAAAATAGGTTTTACCTTTGGCCCTTATCCAGTGCAACTGTTTGTCTTCGCTGCCTATTGTACGGTATTCAATATCATAATTACCATTGCTGGCCGCCTTGTTCATCGTCCGGTCAATCGCCAAAAGCACACGATCTTTATCATCCGGGTGCAAACTGTTTATAAAGTCGTGTTCATGAGTCACCGCGTGGTTGGTGCTTATTCCAAATAATTCACGGCAGCGCTTATCCCAAACCAGTTCACCGGTAACCATATTCATATCAAATGTACCCAGTTGAGCGGCTTCTTTTGATAACCGCGATTGCTCATACGCCTTTTCAAGTTCCTGCTGGGCTTCTGCAAGGTCGGTAACATCAGCAGCAGTGTTCATCACACCGTATACGTTACCAAATCGGTCTTTCAATGCCGTAAAGCTATAGTTAAAATAAAAGGTTTCCGCTTTTCCGTCTCTAACCAATTCGAGCCGGCGATTACGCGTGTGAAAGGGTAACCCGGTGCGAAACACCTCTTCTAATTGCTCGTAAACGCCCGAGCCTTTCAGTTCGGGCAATACTTCATCATAACGTTTACCAATCACATCGGCACCTTTACCCCAAACATCAATAATTGTTTCATTTGCCTGCTGGATCAGCATCTCCTGTCCCGTGTAAACTGCTATTGGAAAAGGTGCATTCTCAATAATATTACGGGTAAGGTGCTCGCTTTCGGCCAGGTCA
>JAICMD010000335.1 GCA_025929405.1 Mucilaginibacter sp.
GAACATATTGCGCGAAGGCTCATGGCTGCGTGCGATAATTGATTTACCTGATCCGGCCAACCCGGCTAAAACAGATTTGCGCCAGATACAGATACCTTTAGGCGTTGCCGGCGTGTTTGGGGCAAGTAACTTTCCTTATGCATTTTCGGTTGCCGGTGGCGATACCGTGTCAGCTTTAGCGGCAGGTTGCCCGGTGGTACATAAGGCCCATCCGGCGCATCCGGTAACTGCCGAACTGGTTGCCCAATGCGTTATTAAAGCAGCGCAGGAAACCGGTATGCCCGAAGGCGTTTTTTCTATGGTGCAAGGTGTTACTTACCAAACCGGATTACATATTGTTGGCCATCCATTAGTTAAGGCTGTAGCTTTTACAGGTTCATATCAAGGGGGTAAAGCACTGTTTGATGCAGCTAATAAACGCCCCGAACCTATACCGGTTTATTCAGAGATGGGAAGTATTAACCCAGTGTTTATTTTACCTGGCATTTTGGCCGAACAGGGAACAAAACTGGCAAAAGATCTGGCAGAATCAAACCTGTTGGCCAGTGGGCAATATTGTACCAATCCTGGTGTAATGGTTTTACCTGATTCTGAAAATGCCGGTAATTTTATGGATGGATTTAAAAAGTCAATTGATAATGCATCAGGCGGTACTATGTTATCAGATAGCATTTACAGATCATACTCAAAAGGGACCGAACACCTGGCTAGTCATGAGGGTGTAGAAGTATATGCCAAAGGCGTTGGCGAACACGACACTGCTGCAGTACCACAGATGTTTAAAACCAATGCAGAGGTGTTTTTTGATACCGATGCGTTAAGCGAAGAATACTTTGGCCCGGCATCAGTACACATAGTTACCAAAAATTACGACGAGGTGTACAAAATAGCCCGCAACCTGCGCGGACAAATTACCGCGACAATTTGGGGTAACGAACAGGATATGAAGGATTATGCCGAACTGCGTTATATATTAGAAGATAAAGTAGGCCGTTTACTGGTAAATGCGTTCCCTACTGGGGTTGAAGTTGCTAACGCTATGGTGCATGGCGGCCCATTCCCGGCTACAACTAATGGTGCTACAACATCAGTAGGTGCTACCGCTATATACCGGTTTACAAGGCCGGTATGTTACCAGGGTTTTCCTGACAGCAGTTTACCTGAAGCATTGCAAAACAGCAACCCGTTGGGCATATTGAGGTTGGTTGATAACCAGTATACACGCAATACTATAAGCTAAAGTGCAAATATTTTGGTTTCGTATGTATCTACTTCGTTGCCAAATTTCATGTTTTCTTTTACAAGCTTAAATAGTTCGGCCCTGGTAATATTTTTTCCTTTTTTGGGGGGTAATATGGCCCCTGTTGGGGGGTTAGTGTTTATTGTTTTAGCTGTCCATATTACGTTTTCATGGGGTAATGCCAATTGTAATATCATACCCGGTAATCCCGTAAATGATTCAGGGCCTGCGCTTACGCCAATTTCATCCGTAAAAAAGGCAACCACGTAAACCGAATCCAATATCAAACCATTAGCGCGCCTGCATTTATAGCCGGCAACATCCTGAGTTTGGTCGGTTATGCGCCAGGTAATTTTGCGCAGGCTATCTTTTACTATAAATAAGTTACCGTACATCTCTTTTTGCGCTATATTGGTATTTGTTGCAAAATCGGTATAAACAATATTTAGCTGTTTATTCATCGGGTTGCTGTAAAAATCCAATCCGGGGGCCAACAGGCGGTCAGTAGGTGTAAACAGGCTTTTATCATTATTAAAAACCAGGGTACTGCTTAATGTGGCAAACTGCGGATATGATTTTTTATATTTTTCATAGGCGTCAATACTACCCTGGTTAGGTTTAGCGCCCAGTTCGTTTTTAGCAACGGCGTATAGGTTTATTTTTTTTTCAAACGTGATAGTGCCGCTGGTTATAATTTTTGTTTGCGCAAGCATATTGTTTGCAATACATAAAAAACATCCAATAATTATAAGTTTATTTTTCATATTAATTATTTGTTGTTGAAGCGGTTGTGCCAAATTTGCTAAAATCCCAGCTTATGTTAAGCATAAAATACCGTGGGATAGAATTATAAGTGTTTTGCGTAAAGCCGGTGGCATTTACATTTCGCTGATTTTGGTTTTGATTCAGCAAATTGTTTCCTGTAAGCGAAATTTTAAAATTATCGCCCTTAAAGAAAGTTTTACTTATTGTGGCGCTCCACATTTTATAATAAACTGCCGGGGCGGTTTTTACAGCAGCCTGGTAGTTATAATCAATATAACTGTTTACCTGGAATTTGCCCGGTAAATAAATTGTACCACCGCCATATATAGATAAACCGGCCGCATTATAATTGTTTGAAGGCAGCAAAGTTTGAGTATTAAACGAATAGTTAGGTCTTATTTGCGCATAAATGCTGTATTTTTTTTCGATGAATTTATTGATGTATAAAGAGGCGCTGTAAGTTTTATTGGTAGTAGTATTTAATATGTTATTGCTATAGATAAAACTGGTTGAGCCATTGGTTGATAAGC
>JAICMD010000122.1 GCA_025929405.1 Mucilaginibacter sp.
ACCCCACTGACCTGTTTGTGAGTTAAACATAACTTTCCATTCTTTTTCGTCAGGTATCATAAAAATGCTGTATTTACCGGCAGGTAGTTTTTGGCCTTCAACTGTCAAATCCTTGTCGGTAGTAAATGTAGTTGATGCGTTGCCGCCCGCGCGCCATGGTTTGCCGTAAGGCTCCATACCCCCTAATATTTTACGGTTCTGTACCGATGGCGAGCCATAGGTAATGGAAATGTTTGCATCGCCTATTTTGCCTTGAACGCTTTCATTTGTGGCAGGTTTTGGTTTAGGAGCGTCCTGTGCAAATACTGTAGTTACTGTAAAAAGTGCAATAACAAAACCCAGTACTGCTTTTAATTGAAATGATTTTTTCATGATATAATAAATGTTAATTAACAGGTTTCAACTCAAATATAGTTTGAAAAACAATAACTTGTTATAAATAAATCATAATTATAAGGTAAACATCTATGCTCTTAAATTTTTTTTAATAAACTAAAACCAACTGATTTATAAATGTGTTATAGCACATAGAAACCCACATTGCAGTTAGGAATTGACCGAAAGGTTAAACAATTGTTGTGAGTTTTTGGCCTCTGCCGCAAGGTAGAGGCTTTTTTGTTTTATAGCCAAAATATTAGCGGCAAACCTCCAAAAAAACTTATTATTACACTTTATTTTAATAAATGAATAACAATACCAGGCGGCTTTATTTGTTGGTGTTTGTTTTGGCTGTGGCAGTTAACCTGATGGGTATTACTGTAAATTTTTTTACAGACGATCCCGGCCTATACGCATCAATAGCTAAAAACATGATCTATAAAAAAGATGTGTTACAGCTATATACCTACAACCAGGACTGGCTGGATAAACCGCATTTCCCGTTCTGGATGGCTTATTTAAGCTTTAAAGCATTTGGTATAAGCGTTTGGGCATACCGGCTGCCCGCGTTGCTGTTTTTTATGCTGGGTGCGTTGTACACTTATCTTTTCGCCAAAAAATATTATGATAAGGAAATAGCAGCAACGGCGGTATTGATATTAATGACCGCCCAATATGCCCTTATGGGCAATGTTGACGTACGCGCCGAACCTTATCTGCTGGCGTTGATCATTGGTAGTATTTATCATATAGCTGCCCTGCAGCAACGCTTTAGTTTTAAGCATTTGCTATTGGCCGCCCTGCTTACAGCTTGTGCCATCATGACCAAGGGAATATTTGTTATTGTGGCCATTTACGGCGCATTGCTTGGGCAACTTATTTTTAATAAAAGGCCGGCTCAGTTATTCAGCGTTAGGTTTATAGCGCTTTACCTGCTTACATTTATTTTGGTATTGCCTGAGCTTTATGCTTTATATATTCAATTTGATATGCACCCCGAAAAACTGGTATTTGGCAGGCATAATGTATCGGGTATTAAATGGTTTTTATGGGATAGTCAGTTTGGCCGTTTTGCCAATAATGGCCCTATCAGCCAAAAATCATCAGGCGATGTGTTTTTTTACCTGCATACGCTTTTATGGGCATTTGCGCCCTGGTGCCTGTTGTTTTATTTTGCGCTTTACAAGCGGATTAAAAATATCATCAGTAAAGAAAAGCAAAGGGAATATTACACTTTAAGCGGAGGGATATTACTGCTGCTGCTATTCTCCTTATCGCGTTTTCAATTACCGTTTTATACCAATGCGGTGTTCCCGCTATTCGCTATTATTCTGGCGCCTTATTGTTTAATGCCGTTAAGTAAAATTGAAACCCGTATCAGAGCTATAAGTCTGTGGTTGTATATCATCACCATGCCGTTACTGATAACGGTACTTAACTTCTTTTTATTAACAAAAACCCATGTGCCTTTTTATGAAGATTGTGGTGTAGTGGCGATCTGTATCCTGCTGATTGCCATATTCGGCAAATACCGGGCACAAAGGGTGTTTTTAATTGCCTGCACCATAACCTTATTTGTAAATTTTTATTTGAACACCATATTGTACCGCGAAGTAGCCTTATACAACGGGCAGATAGAAGCGGCCAGATACGCTAATAAGCCGGAACTTAACAATTGTGCTGTTTACTCACTTAAAACACAGAACAATAATTTTCAGTTTTATTGCAACAGGCCGGTTAATTATATACCGTTAGAACAGTTTGGTAGTGCCGCTACACCTCCTAATGCCTTGTTTTATGCAAACCAGGCATCAGTAGATTACCTGATGCAAAATCATATCCCCTTTAGGTTTGAAGAAACCTTTTTTAATTATCCGCAGGAGCGCATACTGCCTGAGTTTATAACCGCGCGAACCAGGAACAGGGTGCTGGATAGAGTGTATCTGATAAAAAAGTAGAGACACAATATTTTGTGTCTCTGTAATATATTGGAGACGCAAGGTATTGCGTCTCTACACAATGTTACCGCTCTTCCTTAATTTCTTCCCAGTAAATGGTATCTGCAAATAACGAATTTTCGGTAGCCACTTTTGCTTTAATTTTTTCAAGCTCGGCCTTGGCCTCATCGGTGTTTAAAGGCTCGTTTATGGTATAATAATAAATTACATACCCCGTTTTGCTGTTGATGAACTTATAATGTTTTGCTGTATCTGCTGCCATGGTAGTAAAGTATGCCCAATAAACAGCACTTGTACTAAATGGTTTTAAACCCTTGTATTTTTAATCTTCGTTACTGATATCTTTTACCAAATAAACTATCAGTAACCCTAATGCTGATATTACTCCGAACGACCAGCGTAACCCAAAAGCCTGTGCCACATAACCAACAAACGGCGGTACCAGTAAAAAGCCCAGGTACCCAATGGTTGATATGGATGCCAGCGCCACGCCACTGCTCATGGTGGTTGATTTGCCTGCTGTTTGGAATACCATGGGCACTATGCATGATACCCCCAGGCCAACAAGTATAAAACCCAACCCGGCAGTAAGTGCATAAGGTAATAAAACAGCTAAAACCAGCCCACTGAACATAAATATTCCGCTGAATTTTAATAATTGCTTTACCCCATATTTATTTACAAGGGTATCGCCTAAAAAGCGTCCGGCGGTCATGGCAATCATATAGGCCACAAACCCTGCGGTGGCGGTATTTTTTGGCAGATGTATGGCTTTTTCAAAATAGATGCCGCTCCAATCGTACATGGTATTTTCGCATGCCATTGACGCAAAACACATTAGCGCGAATTTAAGCAGGGGTTTCTCGGGTATGGTAAATAGTTTTTTATTGCTTTGTGGTATAGGTTCCTGATACATAGTACCAGGGTATGACCATGCCGAGAATATCAGTAATAAAACACTTACAGTTACCAGATGCCAGGCCGTATCAATATTATAAAATACCGTAATTGAGCCTACTGCTGCGCCTGCAAAACCTGCCAGGCTCCAGATGCCATGAAAGGTAGCCATAATGGATTTATCATATAACGATTGTACGCCTACCGCCTGGGCATTGCTTGAAATATTTAACAGGTTACGTGCCGAGCCAAGGCAAAGTAACACCAGCGCAAGCTGCCATGTAGCTGTTGTAAAACCAACCAATGCCAGTACAATGCTGAAAAATATTGCGCCAAAAAGCGTAACCGCCCTGCTGCTGTAAATACTTAACACCCGCCCGGTTATGGGTAAGGTTAACATTAAACCAACCGGCATGGCAAACAGCAGGGTGCCCAATTGTGCCTCATTTAAATGTAGCTGATGTTTTATTGTAGGTATACGCGATGCCCAGGTAGCATAACCAAATCCGGATACAAAAAAGAATACCGTGGTTGCCAAACGGTAATGTTTAGTGGGGTGTTGCGATGTTAAATCAGTGGTCAAAATAAGCAGTTATTGTAATTTATGTTCCTCAATTTTTGAATGTTTACGGGTATCAAGCATCAAACTGTAAACCACTAATGATATTAAGATACAAATGGTTACATACCAGTAAAACCATTCCTGGTGATTGTAATTCTTAAATAGTAAAGCTACGTATTCGGCTGTGCCTCCAAATAACGATACTGCTATGCTATAAGGAAAGCCAACCCCCAATGCCCTGATGTGCGCCGGGAAAAGCTCGGCCTTTACTACCGCGTTAATGGATGTATAACCGCTTGTAATTATCAGGGCAGCCATAATCAGCCAAAATGCTTTCCAAACATCGGTAGTATGACTCAGCGTGGTTAATATGAATATAGTAGCCAGCGAACCGCCTATGCCAAAAGCTATGAGCAGCGGTTTACGGCCAACTTTATCAGACAGTAAGCCAAAAACAGGCTGCAGCAGCATAAAAAATACCAGCGTTAAGGTTGATATAAGCGTTGCGCTGTTTTTGCTGAAGCCGGATGTATTAACCAAAAACTTTTGCATATAGGTGGTAAACGTGTAAAATGCAACGGTACCGCCTAATGTTAGGCCCACTACCGTAAAAACGGGTTTAGGATGATGGGCCAGGGCCTTTAATGTACCGCGTACCGATCGTTCTTCGGCGTGATGGAATGATACCGATTCATGTATACTTCGGCGCAGGTACATGGTTGTTATAGCTAACCCCGCGCCAATAAAAAACGGGATGCGCCATCCCCATTGGTGCAACTGCTCTTCGGTTAAAAACACGCGCTGCAATAAAACCAGTACTGCAAGTGCAATTAACTGGCCCATAATGAGCGTTACATACTGAAAGCTTGAATAAAAGCCCCGGTGCTTTTTGGTAGCCATTTCGCTAAGGTAGGTCGCGCTGGTGCCGTATTCGCCGCCCACACTTATGCCTTGTATCATCCGGGCTATGATCAGTATAACGGGGGCAGCAACGCCAATTTGTGTATAACCGGGCGTAACAGCCATAATAAATGAGCCTATACTCATTAAAAGCACAGATAAGGTTAAGGCGGTTTTTCGTCCGTTTTTATCGGCATAAGTACCCATTAGCCAGCCGCCCACGGGGCGCATTAAAAAGCCGATGGCAAATACGCCGGCTGTATTAAGCAACTGCACGGTTTGATTATCTGCCGGAAAAAAATTATCAGCAAAATAAAGCGAGAATGCCGAGTATACATACCAATCGTACCATTCTACCAGATTACCTAACGAACCGCCAATGATAGATTTAATACGGTGCGCTGTAGTAAATGTAGTAGTGGATTGCATGTTGTAAATGTAATTGGAATGATAATTATAGAAAAGTTTTTTTGTTGTTTAATAACCATCACGTCATTGTAGGGAACGAAGTAATCTCTGCACTTACAGCAATGATGATAATATTCTGTTGCAGACAGTTTAGTTTACTTAAATCCGCTGCTTTGATTTTATTATTTATCTCGTTACCTTAGAAAATGCTTTTTACCGAAGATTTTCTTCATTATGTATGGAAGTTCCGCTTGTTTGACAGGACGGAATTACAAACTACTACAGGAGAAGCTATTGAAGTTTATTCAGCCGGATTACATAACACCGATTCAGGCCCCGATTTTCATAATGCACGACTTAAAATTGGCGATACCACCTGGGCCGGAAATGTGGAGCTGCATCTTTCATCTTCCGACTGGCAAAAGCATAACCATGCTACCGATGATGCCTATAATAACGTGATACTTCATGTAGTTTACCGCGATGATGTTCCGTTGGTTTTAACAGATGGCCGCCGTGTGCCTACACTGGAGTTAAAGGACCGTATTCCTGCCGAATTGTATAGCCGTTATCATACCCTTGTTTTTGGCAATCAAACCATCATCCCCTGCGAAAAAAGCATCCGCACGGTTGATGATTTTACCCTGCGTACGTGGTTTACACGCATATTAATTGAACGGCTGGAAAAGCGGGCCGAAGCAGTTAGCCAGGCCCTGCAAACCAATCGCGGCGATTGGGAAGAAACGTTTTACCAAAGCCTGGCTGCCAATTTTGGTTTTAAAGTAAATGCTTTGCCTTTTGAACTGATGGCTAAAAGTCTGCCGCAAAATATATTGGCCAAGCATAAAAATAATCCGCAGCAAATTGAGGCACTGGTATTTGGGCAGGCAGGTTTTTTAAATGATGATTTTGAAGATGTTTATCCGCAGCAATTAAAAACAGAATATCAGTTTCTGCAGAAAAAATACAGCCTTAAACCCATTGAAACGCACCTTTGGAAGTTTATGCGCCTGCGACCGCAAAACTTCCCAACCATAAGGCTGGCACAGTTTGCGGCCTTAATTGTAAATTCTAATCATCTGCTATCAAAAGTATTAGATACGCGCGATGTTGCAGGTTTGCGCAACCTGTTTGCCGATATTAAGATAAATCCATATTGGGAGGATCATTTCCGCTTTGGTAAGCCATCTAAATCATCATCAAAAAATTTGGGTGCGGCATCAATTGATGTGTTGGTATTAAATACTTTGGTGTTATTTTTGTTTAGTTACGGCAAGCACCACCAGTTACAGCATTTTATGGACAGGAGCCTGAAATTACTGGAAAGTTTACCAGGCGAACAGAATAATATTATAGCTGACTTTGACGTTTTGGGTATTAAAGCTACTTCGGCGTTTGAAAGCCAGGCGTTATTGGAGCTAAAAAACTATTATTGTAATTATAAAAAATGCCTGCAATGCAGCGTAGGTAATAAAATATTAAAAACAGCTTAAAATGTTACAGCGTGTAATTACTTTTTTTGAACGGTATTCTTTTGGGGTTTGCACTTACCTGGGCGAGCGTTTTAATGTTTCAATATCCAAAATCCGGTTGTTTTTTATCTATTCTTCCTTTTTAGCGGTAGGGTTTCCGCTTATAATGTACCTGTTTGCAGGTATTGTGCTTGATATACGCAACTATGTTAAACGCAGCCATACACGGGTTACTGATCTGTAATATTCTTTCAGGACATAGCATAAATTAAAACTAAGTAGTTTATTTTTAAGTTACTATTTTAATAAAAGCATTAACGCGCTTTTTTGTCATTCTGAACGATAGTGAAGAATCCTGTTTAACTGATAGATAGCAATAATGCAAAACTTACAAGATACTTCGTTATCACTCAATATGACAATGCGTTTTTAACCATTCACTCAATCAACTTAATAAACCAATAAAATACCTATGGCATTTATTGACTATTATAAAATTTTAGGCGTTGATAAAAAGGCTACGGATAAGGATATCAAGAATGCCTACCGTAAACTGGCGCGTAAATACCATCCTGATCTTAACCCCAACGACGAAGAGGCTAATAAAAAATTTCAGCAACTAAATGAAGCCAATGAAGTATTAAGCGACCCCGAAAAACGCAAAAAATACGATCAGTACGGCGAGAACTGGCAGCATGGCGAAGCTTATGAGCAGGCAAGGCAGCAACAGCAACAGGGCCGCCAGCAATACAGTTATGGCGGACAGGGTGGTGGCTTTGAAGATTTTGGCGGCGGCGACTTTTCTGATTTCTTCCAATCTATGTTTGGCGGACAGGGTAATGCAGGCAGGCAATCGCGCTATCGTGGGCAAGATTATAACGCCCAATTGCAGTTAAACCTTACAGATACGCTCGAATCGCATAAACAAACACTTACGGTTAATGGTAAAAATATCCGTATAACCATCCCGGCGGGGATTGAAAATGGGCAAACCATAAAAATTGCTGGGCATGGCGGCCCGGGTGTAAATGGCGGCCCGGCGGGCGATTTGTATATCAAATTTTTAGTTGCCGATGATCCGCGGTTTAAAAGGCAGGGGAGTGACTTGTACAGGTCGATTAAACTCGACTTGTATACAGCCGTATTAGGCGGCGAAATTACAGCCGAAACTTTAACAGGGAAAGTAAAGGTAAAAGTTAAGCCCGAAACGCAAAATGGCACTAAGGTAAAACTTAAAGGTAAAGGTTTGCCGGTGTATAAAAAGGCTGATGAATTTGGCGACCTGTACCTTACTTATGATATACAAATACCCACCAACTTAACCGATCATCAAAAAAAGCTGTTTGAAGAAATAGCCAAATCATCATCATAAAAATTGAAAGTTATGGCTGCAAAACATTTAATTACGATAACTGATTTTTGTGTTTATCATCATGTTGAGGATAATTTTATTCATGCGTTGCATGATGCCGGGTTGATAACAATTACTACAGTCGAAAAAAATAATTACATCCCCGAAAGCGAGCTGCAAAAGCTTGAAAAAATGATACGCCTGCATAGCGATTTGGAAATAAACGTTGCCGGTATTGAGGCTATAACCTACTTACTGCAGCGGGTTGAAGTACTGAACGATCGCCTGCAGCAAATGAGTAATCGCCTTAGTTTTTATGAGGGTGAGCGTTAATTAGTTGCGTAACGTTGCTGTTAAGGAGTTGCAATTTTTTTAAACCATTTGGCCCGAAATTTGTCATAACAGTACAATAACGATAGACGTTATTTATAAAAACTAATATTATGAAAGCAGTTAAATTAGCAATAGTAGCACTAATAATGGCCTGCACATTTCAGGCCGCAAACGCACAAGTTAGGGTTGGGGTTGGTATAGGTACTCCGGCACCCCGTCGTACTGTTGTGGTTGAACATCGCCGCCCGGTAGTTTACAGGCGCCATGTTTACAGACGCCATGTTTACAGGCCTGTTGTACGCGAAAGAGTTGTAGTGCGTCACAGACGTTACTAATATAACAAAGGCCCCGGATTTATTCGGGGCCTTTGTTTTTTAAACTACATCTCCAGCTTTAAACCGTCATAAGCTAATTCAACCCCTGTGGGGAGTTCTTTTGATATATCTTCATGCCTGCCCAGGCGATGACTGATGTGGGTTAAATAAGTTTGCCCGGCACCAATTTCGGCGGCAAACGTAATAGCTTCTTCCAATGTAAAGTGCGATATATGGGTTTGCTTTTGCAGGGCGTTTATTACCAGTATCTTGCTGCCCTTAATTTTTTCTTTTTCTGTTTCGGTTATGGTTTTGGCATCAGTTATATAGGTAAAATCATTTATCCTAAAACCCTTTATAGGCAGGCGGTAGTGCATAACTTCAATAGGGTTAAACGTAATATCACCAATGTTAAAAGGCTGGTCGGTAATAGTATTTAGCCTAATTTGCGGGATGCCGGGATATTTAAATTCAGCAAAAATATAAGGGAACTCGTTTTTTAAAGCTTTTTGCACCCGTTCATCAGCATACACATCAATAGCCGAGTTTTGCTTGTAATTAAATGCCCGCACATCATCCAAACCCGCCACATGGTCCTTATGTTCATGGGTAAATACTATGGCATCCAGGTGCTGTACCTTTTCGCGCAGCATCTGGTACCTGAAATCGGGGCCGGAATCGACAACTACCGTTTTATCGCCTTGAATCATTATGGACGAACGCAGCCTTTTATCGCGCGCATCAGCCGAGGTGCATACCTCGCAGCCGCAGGCTATTACGGGTACGCCCTGCGATGTTCCGGTGCCTAAAAACGTTATGGTCAAAGTTGTAGTTTGGTTTGTTTTATTTGTTGTAATAGTGCTACCTGTTTGTCATCAAGTAAGTTATAATCTATTTCAAGCTCACGGGTCAGGTCAACAATTGATAGTATCTTACTCTCTAAATTCGAGAACCGGTTTATCACAATAACCTTGCTGTTTTGCAGCAGACAGGCCCCGGTTTTAAAGTTCCCTTTTTCATAACGCACTTTATATCCTGCTGTTTTTAATAACAGTTCTAATTTTTCGAGCGTATGTGTGGTGAGGGTGAGCATCGGATATCAAAAATAGTTTTTTAGGCTGAAAGCTGAAAGACCAAAGCAGAAAGCTTTATGCCTTGTGCTTTTTGCTTTTAAGCTATCGCAGATCCACCACCTCAACTCCTGGAT
>JAICMD010000030.1 GCA_025929405.1 Mucilaginibacter sp.
AAAATTAAAATGGGCGATAATCACCCGTTGGCCTGGTACCATGATTATGATGGCGGAAGATCATTTTACACCGAATTAGGGCATACTAACGAAACTTACCTTGACCCTGCTTTTTTACAGCATTTGCTGGGCGGTATTGAGTATGCCATGGGTAAAAAGAAAATGCAACTTTAATACCTTTTATAACATAAATTAATGAAGAAGAAAAAGCACTGGTTGTTAGGCGTAGCCATTTTATCAGCCGCTACATTTTACACTTGTAAAACACTTAAACAAACGTATACCAACTATCCGGTGCAGCGCGATGCGGACGGAAGGATAATTGTAGATATGCATCCTGATCCTTCGCCAAAATCGCCTATTGAGGAGATGAAGCATATTTATATGCCACCGGGTTATCATTTACAATTAGTTGCCAGCGAGCCAATGATAAGCGAGCCGGTTGCTATTGCCTGGGATGGTAATGGCCGTATGTACGTAGCTGAGTTAGACACCTATATGCAGGATGTTAACGGAACCGGCGAACATGACCCATTATGTAAGATAAAGTTACTGGAAGACACCAATGGCGATGGCGTAATGGATAAGATGACCGTTTTTGCTGATCATTTAATATTACCCAGAACATTACAACCGCTTGAAAAAGGTAAGCTTTTGGTTAGCCTTACCTGGACCAACAGTTTATATTGCTTGACTGATACCGATGGCGATGGTGTTGCAGATAAGAAAGAAACAGTTTTTGAAAGCAATACTGTTAACAATGCCAACCTTGAGCATCAAAAAAGCGGGTTAATATGGAACCTGGATAACCGCATGTATCTTACCTATGATCCGGTACGTTTTATGATGAAAAATGGCAAGATCACTGCTGATACGCTTGTAGAAGGCGGACAAGGACAATGGGGTGTAGCTAATGATGATTATGGCCGTATATTCCTTTCAAACGCTGGGGTTGAAATACCGGCTATTGATTTTCAGCAAAACCTGCACTATGGTGTGTTAAATCCTAAAGACCAATTTGATGAGGCTTTTAGTGCGGTTTGGCCAATTGTTACCACGCCCGATGTTCAGGGCGGTTTAGGAAGGCTGCGTATGCCCGATAGTACGCTTAACCACTTTACCTCAAGTAACGGGCAATCTATCTTCCGTGGCGATAAACTGCCGAGTGACATGAGTGGTGATCTGTTTGTTTGTGAGCCTGTGGGCAGGCTTATACGCCGTGCCAAGGTAATTGATAATAATGGCAAATTATCTTTAGTAAATGCTTATAACAAAGCCGAGTTTATTGCTTCAACTGATTTGAACTTCCGCCCGGTTAATACCGTTACGGGACCTGATGGCTGCATGTATATTGTTGATATGTATCATGGTATTATTCAGGAAAGCGAATGGACAAGGGCAAACTCTTACCTGCGTCCTAAAATTCAGCAGAAAGGGTTACAGAATAATGTTGGCAGGGGCCGTATTTTCCGTTTGGTGCATGATAATTACAAGCCATCATTTGTGCGCCCGCGTATGTACGATGAAACAAGCGCGCAGTTGGTACAACATTTTAACAGCAATAACGGCTGGTGGAGAGACAATGCGCAAAAACAACTGGTGTTAAGAAACGATAAATCAGTAGTGCCAATGCTTGAAAAAATGGCAGTCGACCAAAAAGCAAGGCACCTGGCGCGTATACATGCATTATGGACACTTAACGGCATGGATGCATTAAGCAATGCCGTATTTAGCCAGGCTCTTAAAGACCCTGATGCCCACGTGCGTAAAACCGCTGCCTGGATAGGTGAGGACCTGATGAAAACAGATGCGCATGTTATTGACCAACTGGCTAATTTAGTGAATGATCCTGATGCTGATGTGCGTTTTCAATTGCTGCTTTCTATGCGTTTTGTTAATAGCGCAAAATCAAAAAGCATCATTGCCGATCTGATCAAAAAATATCCTAATGACCAGATATTATCATTATCACAAACTACGTATGAAAATAACATCAAAGCCCGGGCCGAGCAAGCAGCACGTCAAAAGCAGCTTAACGCTGTATCAGGCAAACTGGTAGCCGATGGACAAACCATATTTAAACAGCTTTGTTTTTCATGCCATGGTACTGATGGTAAAGGAGTGGCTATTGGCGGCAATGCTTTAACAGCACCGGCATTGGCAGGTAATCCTGACGTTAATTCACAGGCCCCTGATAAGTTGATAAGAATATTGCTGAAAGGTTTAAGCGGCCCAATACGTGGCACTACTTATACAGATGCTATGCCTTCGGTAGGTAATAATGATGATAATTATATTGCATCGGTATTAAGCTATATCCGCAGCGATTTTGGTAACCAGGGCCGTGTGGTATTGCCCGAAGATGTTGCCCGTATACGTGCATCCATAGCTTCAAGAACAACAGGCTACACCATGGCCGAACTTGATACTATCAGGCCGATTCTTTTTAGAAGAGGCCGGTAAGCATAAGTTATAATAACACAAAACCCGTTTGAAAAAATCAAACGGGTTTTGTGTTATTATAGATATTTTAAAACATCCATAATAACTTACCCAATAAATATTTATCTATTTTAATAAACGTTGTTATTACGTTTATTAAAAAGTTTTATCTTAGCACAGTCTATTAATAAACCAACCAATTGTATTATAAATTATTGCCTGTATTGATTAGTTAACAATAGGTTTAGGGTTAATTTATCATTTATAGGTTTACCAATTAAAAACACATATCCCCATGATCAAAAAAACACTTTTAGCTACATTATTTGCAGGCGCATTAATTGGCACATCGTGCAAGCATGTCGCGCAAACAAATACCCAGTCGGCCGCTGCTGATAGCGCCGCGACATTACCGGATAGCAGTAATTACACCGGTAAAATAGATGGTAAAGATGTTCATCTGTATTACATCAGCAACAAAAACGGTATGAAAGCAGCTATTACCAACTATGGCGGCAGGCTGGTATCATTATTAGTAAAAGATAAAAACGATACCCTAAGGGATGTAATATTGGGTTATAAGGATATGAAGGGATATACCAAAACCGGCGAGCCGTTTTTTGGTGGATTGATAGGCCGTTATGGTAACCGTATTGCCCGTGGTAAATTTACCCTTAACGGCAAACCTTATCAGTTAGAAATTAATGACGGTGTAAATACATTGCATGGTGGCAAAAAAGGTTTTAGTGCCAGCATGTGGGATAAAAAAGCAATGACCGATAGCACATTAACTTTAACTTATACATCAGCAGATGGTGAAGGCGGCTATCCGGGCAAACTGGATGTTGAGGTTACTTATAGCCTACGGAGCGATAATTCAATTGCCATTGACTATACTGCTAAAACCAGCAAGCCAACCGTACTTAATTTAACTAACCACGCGTATTTTAACTTAAATGGTGCAGGTGATACTACCGTACTGGATAACTTAATTAAAATTAATGCCGATAAATTTACCCCAATTGATACTACGCTTATACCAACCGGAAAATTACAACCCGTTAAAGGTACACCGTTTGACTTTACCAGCTTTAAGGAAATTGGTAAGGATATTAATGCAAATGACGCGCAGTTAAAAGCTGGTAAAGGCTATGACCATAATTTTGTTTTAAATAAACATACTATTGCTGATGTTGTTGCCAGTGTACGCAGCCCAAAAACAGGTATCAATATGGATATTTATACTGATCAGCCGGGCTTGCAGTTTTATACCGGTAATTTCTTAACCGGCCAAACTAATGATGGTAAAGGCGGTAAAGCTTATAAATACCGTTCGGCTATTTGCCTGGAAACACAGCATTTTCCTGATTCGCCAAACGAGCCTTCGTTCCCCTCAACAGTGCTGAACCCGGGCCAAACTTACCATACACTTACTATTTATAAATTCGGTAAGTATTAATAATAAAATACCGGCTTATTAATTTAGGCTTACAATTAATTTCCAGGTGACTAACGTTGCCTGGAAATTATTATTACCGGGAGCAGGTAATCAAACACCGATAAAATAATGAAATTACGCGTACAAATATTAAAACCGCTTATTGCTGCATTGTTCCTGTTGCCGTTGGTTAGCCTGGCACAGGATTGGGTAAATATTTATCCGGGTGCGGTACCTAATTCAAAACCAAGTAAGCTTGTTGAAAATGCTGCGATTCCGGCTAATGGAATGTTTAACGCGGTATTAACTCCGCAACTGGAAGTGTTTTTGCCCGAAAAAGATAAAGCTACAGGCACAGCCGCCATACTTTGCCCCGGTGGTAGTTATAAAGTAATTGTTTTTAACTCCGAAGGTGTAAGGACGGCCAAAGAATTGGCCAAAAACGGTATTGCAGCATTTGTACTTAAATACCGCCTCCCGGCAGATTCAATAATGGTTGATAAAACCATTGGTCCGCTGCAGGATGTGCAGCAGGCCATTAAGTTTGTGCGCGAAAATGCTGCTAAATATGGGGTAGATATTAACCGGGTAGGGGTATTCGGGTTTTCGGCAGGTGGGCATCTGGCATCAACCATCGGTACCCATTATCAAAAAGCGGTTATTGACAATCCTAACAACACCAACCTGCGTCCTGATTTTTTAGTATTGATTTACCCTGTAATCAGTATGCAGGATAATCTTACACATAAAGATTCGCGCCGAAATTTGTTAGGTGCCAACCCGTCTAAAGAAACTATTGATCTTTACTCGAACGAATTGCAGATCGACAGCAAAACCCCACCAACATTTTTGGCCCATGCTACCGATGATAAAACTGTGGATGTAGATAACAGCATAGCGTTTTATGAACATTTAAGGCACGCCAATGTACCGGCCGAAATGCACCTGTTTCAAAAAGGCGGGCATGGCTTTGGCGGCCAGCCTATTGAAATGTGGATGGCCCCGTTATTCAGATGGATGCAAACCAATAAATGGATTACCAAATAATTTATAATATACTGTGAAACAATTGAATTTTTTTTCATTATCAGCCGCTATAATGCTGCTGGCGGGCGTTGCCAAAGCCCAAAACCCGCTTATAACCAACCAATATACTGCCGACCCAACGGCGAAGGTTTTTGAAGGCAAAATATATTTATATCCATCGCATGATATTCTGGCTACTCCCGGTCATGGCCGTTTAGCCTGGTTTTGTATGGAAGACTACCACGTGTTTTCATCGCCAAACTTAACCGATTGGACGGATCATGGCATGATTGTATCACAAACCACCGTGCCGTGGGTTGATGCAACTACTTACAGCATGTGGGCACCTGATTGTGTGTACCGCAATGGTAAATATTATTTTTATTTCCCGTCAACAGCTTCGGGCGGTGTTAACGGAAAAGGATTTACGGTAGGCGTGGCTATTGCCGATAAACCTTACGGGCCATTTAAACCATTGGCCGAACCTATTAAGGGTGTACACGGCATTGACCCATGTGTGTTTGTTGACAAAAATGGGCAAGCCTATATTTATTATGCGCAAGGCAATATTTACGCAGCAAAGCTAAAAGATAACATGACCGAGCTGGCATCGGACCCTGTAATATTGGGCGAATTGCCGGCCCAGGGATTAAAGGAAGGGCCGTTTGTGTTTGAGCGCAAAGGCATATACTATTTAACCTATCCGCATGTAGCCAATAAAATTGAGCGCCTGGAATATGCTACCAGCAACAATCCAATGGGGCCATTTAAATTTGCAGGTGTAATTATGGACGAATCAGCCAGCGGTTGCTGGACAAACCATCACTCGTTGGTTGAGTTTAAAAACCAATGGTATTTATTTTATCATGACAGGGACCTGTCGCCAAAATTTGATAAGGCCAGATCGGTACGTGCCGATAGCTTATTTTTTAATGCCGATGGCACCATACGCAAAGTTATCCCAACGTTGCGCGGTGCAGGCTTAACACGCGCCAATAAACAAATACAGATTGACCGGTACAGCGCCATCAGCAACCAGGGTACTAAAGTTGATTTTATTGATACCGCTAACTACATGAAAGGTTGGAAAACTACTTTTAACCAAAAAGGAGCATGGGTGCGCTACAACGCTGTTGATTTTAGCGTTAAAAAGCTAAAGGATATTGATGTAATGGCAACATCTGCACAGGGTACCAATGTTGAAATACGCCTGGATAAACCAACAGGCCCATTGCTGGCAACTGCTAAAGTAAGCAAAGGCGCAAACTGGCACACTACCAAAACGGCCCTGCTGAAAACCCCGGTGGGTAAACATGATTTGTTTGTAATATCAAAAGATGCAAGCCCGGTTGATATTGATTGGGTAAAATTTAATTAATCACAAGGCATTGACGCCTTAATATCTAAACAATGAAAAAATATTTTTTAGGCCTGTTGCTTTATTTATTTATAGGTAACGCTTTCGGGCAAACTGTATTAAGTCCTGATGCTAATCTTAAAGTAGCGGTAAGCGTAAATGATGGTAAACCTGTTTACGAGGTAAGTTACAAGGGTAAAGTGATGATTGAAAAATCACCGCTGGGTTTAGTTACCAATGAAGGTGATTTTACTACCGGCATGACCTTTATTGATAAGCATGAAGCCAGCGTTAGTAAAAGATATGTGCAGGATAAAATAAAAGCATCGCATATTCAATATACAGCAAACGAACTGACCTGCAATTTTGAAAATGCGCAAAAGAAAAAGATCAGCATAACCTTCCAGGTAAGTAATAATAACATTGCTTTCCGTTATGAAATACCTGCCTGGGGCGAGCGAATGGCCTGTGTGGTAGAAAAAGAAGCTACGGGATATAAATTTCCGTCGGCAACTACCACCTTCCTTTCGGATATGATGAGCCCGATGACGGGTTTTGCACGTACGGCTCCGAGCTATGAAACCGGTTACCAAGCCGAAATGCCTTTAAAAACAACACGTCCGCATCCCGAAGGTTATATATTTCCGGGCTTGTTTCATGTGGGCAATGATGGCTGGGTGCTGCTTTCAGAAACAGGCGTAAACAGCCTATACTGCGCTTCGCATTTAAGCGAGATATCTGCCGATGGCGTTTTTACGGTTGCTTATCCAAATCCAAAACAAAATAACGGATTTGGCTCAACCGGAGCGGCAATTGCCTTGCCGGGTGTTACCCCATGGCGCACCATTACCATTGGCGATAATTTAAAGCCGATAGTTGAAACCACTATACAATATGATGTGGTTGATCCATTATATACCGCTTCAAAGCCGTACAAATATGGTAAAGGTACCTGGAGCTGGATTTTATGGCAGGATAACAGCATGAACTATGACGACCAGGTTAAATATATCGACTTAGCTGCTGCCTTAAAATATGATTATATTTTGATTGATGCCCTTTGGGATAAAAACATCGGCAAGGAAAAAATGACGCAACTGGTTAAATATGCCGCATCAAAAAAAGTTAGTGTGTTTTTGTGGTATAATTCAAACGGGCAATATAACGATGCACCGCAAGGGCCGCGTAATAAAATGAACACTTCTGTTGAACGTAAAAAGGAAATGAAATGGCTGCATGATATTGGGGTTGCAGGTTTAAAAGTTGATTTTTTTGGCGGCGACAAACAGGAAACCATGCGTTTATATGAAGATATACTGTCGGATGCCAATGATTATGGTTTAATGGTTGATTTCCACGGCACAACTACACCAAGAGGGTGGGAGCGTATGTACCCTAACTATATAGGAAGCGAAGCCGTACAGGCGTCAGAAATGGTTTATTTTAACCAGGGCAACAGGCAAACCGAAGCCATGTATGCCACGTTCCATCCGTTTATACGCAATGCAGTAGGTAATATGGAATTTGGCGGGGTATTTTTGAACAAATATCTTAATAAAAACAACCAGGGCCGCAGCCAGCGCCTCACTACCGATGCTTTTGAACTGGCCACGTCTATTTTGTTTCAAAACTCCGTTCAGTTTTTTGCGCTTGCCCCGAATAATTTAACCGATGTTCCGGCTTTTGAAATAGACTATATGAAACAGGTGCCTACCACCTGGGATGAAACGGTATATATTGACGGTTATCCGGGCAAAAGTGTTGTAATAGCACGTCGCCATTTGGATAAATGGTACATAGCAGGCGCAAATGCAGGTAAAGAAGTTCTAAAACTTAAATTAAACTTACCAATGGTAGCCGGAAAAAAGGTTGAGCAGTATAATGATGACGCTGCCAAGGCTACTTTCCATAAAACTACAGATATTAACAAAAACGGCGAACTTGAAATAGAAGTTCAACCTAACGGCGGGTTTGTGTTGGTGCAGAAATAAGTGTAAGTGTTCACATTCACAACAAATAAGCGTGAACAATGTATTACTTCAAAAATATTTTATCAGTAACCAAAAGGGATATGCAATTGCATATCCCTTTTGGTTTACAGTAAAACGTCATTGCGTACGAAGCAATCTCTACGCATAAAGTCGATGCAATATGCTGTTTTTAGAACAAAGCCAACCAACTGCGTCATTGCGAGGAACTAAGCAATCCCTGCGCATGCAAATCAATTGAATGTAATGCTTATACCGCACCCATCCACTGCGTCATTGCGAGGAACGAAGCAATCTCTGCGCATGCAAATCAATTGAACTTAACGCTTATACCGCACTCATCCACTGCGTCATTGCGAGGAACGAAGCAATCTCTGCGCATGCACATTAACACAAGGAATTTATTATTTTAGGAGATGGTTTTTCAAAGAGGCGGCTGCGTTTATATCATGACTAACAAATTCAATAAAGTTTTATATGTAGGTGTCTCATCTGATATTACCGGAAGGGTATGGGAACATAAAAATAAAACATATCCAAATAGCTTTACGGCAAAGTATAACTGCGATAAATTAGTTTATTATGCATTTTATCCACATATTGAGGAAGCTATTGCGGTTGAAAAAGCAATAAAGGGTGGTAGTAGGAAATCAAAGATAGCTTTGGTAAACGCTATCAATCCGGAATGGAAAGACTTATACGATAATTTGCTTGAATAAGCTTTTCGATTTTGACTGTCCGGCGTAGAGATTGCTTCGTTCCTCGCAATGACGCGTTATTATTGGGTTTTTCGGTTTTGACACACGTCTGGTCTAAGTTTAGCGTAGCGTAACTTAGACCTATAATGTTTTAAGCTTTCAGCTTAACGCAAGCAGAATGCTTGCGGCATTTAGGTCGAAGTTTATAAACTTCGACCAGTTAAGAGGCTTTTCGGTTTTTACTTTTGGTTTGGAGATTGCCAGTTCCTCACTAATCAACGCTTAGAGCATTGAAACAAAAAGGGACCTACAATTCAGCAGGTCCCTTTTTGTTGGAATATGATACTGTTTATCTACCGGTTATTATCGGCTCCCATCACATCATAACCGCGCCATTTGTAGGTAGCACCTAAAGCTGTAGCAGCGCCCCAGGCTATTGGGTGCTCTTTGCTTTGTGTCCATTTTTTACGGTCTGCTTCTGTAAGGAATGATATTTGTATCTGGTAGTTATAGGTTGTGGCTTCGCCTTCAATACTTTTCTCAACATCAGCAGGGTATAAGCGCAGCAATCTTGATTCTACATAACCTTGCTGTTTTTTCATAGCAGGCACATATATTTCTGAGTACATTTTTTCAAACGCTTCGGCTTTATCTTTAGGTACTATAAAGTCCATTTGAAGCGCTGTAGCTCTTGGAGTTGCTGCTATTTCTGAACCTATACCAACACCCATACCTGGAGTAGGGGTTCTTAGTCCGCCCTGACCAGCAGGAGCGCCTTGGCCCTGGCCAACACCCGAATTCATGGCAATACCAGCCGGAAGTGTTAACGTTTTAGGGGTCGTTGAAATGCCTACTACGATCATTTCAAGATCTTTGTCTCCGGCTGCAAAAGTTAATTTTTCATTTACCTTGCTGTAAAAAGAATTATCCTGTTTAAGGTCGCCTTTATCTTCAGCGTTAGCTACAGAACCGTTTCCGCTTACTACATAAAAAATCTCTTCCATGCCATCTATTTGGCGGGTAGCGCTTTTACCTGCAGGTATAATAACATGGTCAACGTGATCCCACTGGGTTTTAAATATTTCCGGACCTAAAACACGACGGTATTTAACACCTTCGCCTACATAAGCAGGAGGGCCACCAAAACCACGGCCGAAACCAGGGCGGCCACCACGTTGAGGCGCTGCTGCGACAGCTGCTCCGGCAGGGGTAGCATTAGCTGTTACAGGTGCGGGGTTTTCCCTAAGCAAAGACTTATCTAAACGACCAAATACAAATGAAGGTGTTTTATCTAAAACAACACCAACACGGTCATCGCCTAAGTTAAACGCATCGCTGGCGCCTTTTCTCATGGCCACACCAAAGTTTAGCCAGCGTAAGGTCTTGTCAGACGGGTTATATAAACCATGCGCATCACCTAATTTACAAGGAACCATAGCCGGTGCTTTGATAACAGCGGTACGTCCGTTAATGGTAAATTCAGCTTCGCCTTCCAACAATACGTACATTTCTTCCATAGTATGATGAAAATGCTGGCCAATACCTGATTTGCCGTATAGTAAACCTGCGTGCAGGTATGTTACAGGTGTCTGCATTGGGACGTCTCTCATAGGAGCTATCTGGCCAAATGACATACTGCCCGCGCCTTCGTGTATGCGGGTTTGTTTAGGCCTTGGGTTGACAATATCATTTAAACCAATGCGGTTTTTAATCGGCTGTGCCATAGCCGAAATGGTTAAGGCACTAAATAATAGTAATAATATTTTTTTCATTTTATTAGGTTATTAGCGTTTGGTTATTTATTACGCATTAGGCAAGCGCAAAATTTATAGTCATCTATACAAATATATAACGAAATAATTAATAATCTGCGGTGCTTGCGGCGCCTCTTAAATTATTTTTTACAGCATCAATGCCAAGTCTTTCTTTAAGTTGTGTTAAGTATAAGCTGCGGGGCGATACGTGTTTGTCTAATGATTCGATATATCCCCTTGGCTTACTTAAATCCTGATAGCCGGTATTAAATATCATTGAAGCTATACCGATATGACCGAACGAATAATTTTTGGCAGTAGGAGGGTTTTGTATCAAAAACTCGCCTTCGCAGTTCCACATTACTACGTTTGCGCCGCCCCAGCCAATAGTTATTTCTTTCCAGAAACGGGCAGTAAGCGGGGCTTTTACGTTGTCATATAATATGCCGTTACCCCAGTGGTTATGCGGTTCGCTTGATGAGTATGGATTAATGGCTGTATCATCCAGGTATACATTGCCGCTTGCTTCTGATCCTTGTAAAACAAATGAGTGGCGGCCCTTTTGCGAAACGCATCTTTGCACCAAACAAAATTGGCCGTTCATCTGGAAGGTAAACCTGCGAGCACCCATACGTATTGACACCGGCTCGCGCGATTCGCAATCCTGCACGGTAATATATTTTGAACCGGCATTAACCTGTACTACGCTGCTTGCAAAATGCAGCGCCGTCATATTACGTACCCAGCCATTTTTAACATTGGTAAAATTGATGAAGTTGTAGTAGTGTTTCTCATCCGAAAAATATTCCTCCCCTTCGTACTGGGTTTGTGGTTTATCAACTATACCGCGGTCCATATTGCCATAGGCTTTTTGACGCACGTTTGGATTATAGTCAGATTCGCCACGCAGATTTTCAACACCAACCTCTTCAATACGGTTCTCGGTATATTTTACCAGATCGCCGCCGCCCCAGCGGGTTTCAATAGCAGTAAATATCGGCGCATCAACAGTTATGGTATTTCCTTTTATGCCGGTTATTATCCTGTCGTAAGTAATAACAAAGGGGCGCCATCTGTTACGGCCCACGCTTGCGCTATCAACACCAAGTTCTTTTATCCAATCCTGATTGCCGTTACGTCTAACTAATACCAGATCGCCAACTTTAAAACCTTTGGCCGATGCCACGTTGAAAGTAGTAGCACCAACCGGAACATATTTATCAGTAATGGTTTGTTTTGTAGTTTCTTGTACTTCAATAGCTTTTGGCCCGGCTATATTAATCAATGGCGTTCTTTGTGTACCATTTTTACCAATCAGGATAGTACCTATATCGCTCATGCCCTCGCCGCGCAATATAACGCCTGATGCTTTAATGCTGATAGGTTTATCCAGCGGGTAAGTGCCCATCTTTAAAAGCACTGCGCCCCTGAAACCACTTGCATTAAGTGGCATAGCCGATACTTTATCAATAGCAGCCTGTATGTTATCGGTATTATCACCCGGTACCGGCCAAACAGTTACTTTGTTTGGTACATAAGGGATATTAACACCACCACCTTTATAACCCGCGTGCGAAAAATCAGGGATTCTGTTGCCTAAACTATCGGCTACATAAACGAGTTTACCATCGGCATCCGGGTACACCAGCGTAGTTGAAGGCGGTATATCTTTGTCCTGAGCGTTAACTAAATAAATGTTGACACATAATATTACGGCCAACGCAGAAAAGAATTTAATTCTCATAACGGATTATAATTGTTGGTTGTAGAGGTTAATTTGTAATTGGTTATATGATGGTACGGTAAGTAACCGTCATACTGACAAATATAATTATTAAGGGGGGAGAATTAAAGTACGTAACAAAAACGATATAATTCTTTATAAATAACTTGTAATTAGTGCTTTGTTATAGTTAAATAAATGTGTTTTATACTTTGACGGCTAAAAAGAAATTTGATAGCTTACAATGAATTACCTATTTTTCCTGTCAAAAAATTATAAACCTAACAACTATGAAACCGATATTAACTCACAAGGTCATCAGCCATGGGATGCTGGCCGGCGCATTGCTGTTTTTAGCACATTGTACTTCAGGCCCCTCAACCGGTTGGGAGCAAAAAAACCAGGAGCTTATAAAGCAATATAATTTAACGCCCCGGGAGTTGTCTGATTTGCCTAAAAGCGGCATCGAATCAAACCTTGAACAGGGAAAAGTAACAGGTATTGATAAGCTTGACAGCACTACCCTTGCACCGGGTGTAAGCGCCAGAATTTTTTGGGGAAGCGGTACCATGGCCGATGTTGTAACCCTTGCACCAAATGCCAAAATACCTGAAGAAGTTTTACCTGCCGATAGGTTTGTATTTGTTATGGATGGCTCGGTTGACCAGTTAATTGACGGTAAAATGGTTAACATGATAAACAAAAAGCGTGAAGCACCTGATGGTACGCATAGCGGCACCCCGCGAACTGATTTTGTATACCTTGAAAAAGGCAGCAAAAACGCGGTTACAGCGGGAGCAAGTGGTGCTAAGTTACTTGAGGTTTATAGCCCGCTGCGTTTAGATTATTTGAAAAAAGCAGGCGTGAGTAAACTGCCTGACAGCATAGCCGATGTAAAAAACCCACAGCAGCCAAATGTTGTGCCTAATAAGGTTTACGATTTATACGAAATACAACTTACCGAAATTGCCAAAGGTGCGCACACAAGATTAATATCAGGCAAAAATACCCAGATGAGTTTTATTTCGATGGATCCAGGTACCACGTTTGAGCGCCATATACACCCCGAAGAGCAAATGATGTTTGTATTGCGCGGCGGTTGTAATGAGATTGTGCTGGATGGCGAGCAGGCAATGAAACCTAATGATGTGGTGCGTATACCTTATAATATGGTGCATGGCGCCAAAATAAGCGACCTGGGTTGCGATGCGCTGGATATTTTTTGGCCGGCACGTGCCGATTATTCAGAAAAAGCTAAGGCCGCGTTAGATGCTTATCACGCTATTATTCCTGAAACTTCAAAAGTAGAAGTATTGGTTGATGGTACAAAAACCAAACCCGGTCTAACCTTTAGCGAAGGCCCTAAATGGATGAATGGTAAGGTGTACTTCTCGAACATGTTTTTTGATAAGGACTTTAACGGCAGCCCTGCAAAAAGCTCGACAGTGGAGCTTGACCCAAGCGGTTCGTACAAATACATTACTGCCGGTAAAATGCAAACCAATGGTTTGTATCCGTATAAAAATGGCAACCTTGTGGTTTGCGATATGATGGGTCATCGCGTGGTGGAAATGACTACCAAAGGCGAGGTTGTAAAAGTGCTTGTTGATAAATATGATGGCAAACCAATTGACGGCCCGAACGACATCATCACCGATACTAAAGGCGGTATATATTTTACCGATCCGCAGTTTACTATGGAGAAAGTAAAGTTTCAGCCCGGTCGTGCAGTTTATTATTTGTCGCCCGAAGGAAAACTTACACGCATAACCAAGCCTAACGAGTTTGCAATGCCAAACGGTATTTTATTATCGCCTGATGGTAAAACGCTGTTTATTAATAACTGTTATGATAAAGAAGACTGGTACCCGGTTAAGAGCGACAAAGACAACTTCCTGTGGGCGTATGATGTTAACCCTGACGGCACTATTAGCAACGGCCGCAAGTTTGCCGAAGTGATGCTGGTTGATAAGGTATTGGACAGAAAAGGTAAATCATCAAGCGCCGACGGTATGGCTATTGACAAAAATGGCAATATATACATCTGTACTTATTATGGTATACAAATATTTAATAATAAAGGCGCTTTTGTAGGCATGATCAATCTGCCATCATTCCCGGTAAGCTGCTGCTTTGGCGATAAGGATATGAAAACCCTTTATATAGTTAGCTATAACAAGGTTTATAAAATACGTACCAACCAAACAGGGTATGTTAATTATTTGAAATAGGTAATCTTATACTAAACAAAAAGGCCGTGCAATTTGCACGGCCTTTTTGTTTAGTATAAGACCGTCATTGCCATTGCCGGAAATTGTGTAAATGAAGCAATCTCGCAGCTTATGCCAGGTGAAATTGCTTAGTAAACCAGGAGATTACTTTGCTCGCACAATCGGCGCGATTCCCGACTCGCAATAGCAAAAATAAATGTCGAAGCTATTATAGCTATGTTTGTAACACTATTAAAAACTTTGTTAAGTGCATGGTAATTCAACTTGCTCAAAGTAACCGGGTAAAAGAGGTTTTTACTATATTGAATAATTGCAAAACTCATTTAGAGAAACAAGGTATTTATCAATGGATTGATAGTTATCCAACATTATCGACCATCGAAAATGATAATAAAAAGGGACATTTATATTGTGCAACTATCGAAAGTAGATGTGTAGGAACCATCTGCATAAATGAAGAACAGGACCCTGAATATGCTTCTGTGAACTGGAATAATTACACTGATAAAGCTTTAATTATACATCGGCTTGCAGTTGACCCGGCTTATCAAGGAAGAGGGATAGCAAAAATTATTATGGATTTTGCTGAACGTTACGCTATGGATAATAGTTTTTCGGTTATACGGCTTGATGCTTTCAGCGCAAACAAACAGTCATTAAGGTTTTATGAAAATATTGGTTATCAAAAACGGGGTGAAGTTTATTTTCCGGGTAGGGCGCTACCATTTTTTTGTTACGAGAAGGTTTTGTAACATTGAGTAGAATTTTGCAAAAAGCCTCACGACAAATTATCGTGAGGCTTTTTGTTTAATAAATTTTGTGACTTATGGAATCTTAACTCCTACTATCTCCCAATTATCTGTGCGGAAGGGATCAATAGGCAAGCCCTCTTTATTAAAAATATTAGCCATCGCATCATTGGCGAAAGAAAATCTTACTGCCACAGGATTTGGAACCTGGGGGCTTGATACGATAATACGGCCTTTTTCCAGTTTAAAATCTGTAGCAGGTACAAATTTTTGATCGCTGCCGGCAATTAAAAACTCTGTAGGCTTTTTTTCGGTGCCTTTTAGCATGAAACCGTTTGCGGCATTATCAAAATTCAAGATCACTTTACCTTTATTTACTTCCATGCTTTTATACATAGGGTTTTTGTACATCTCGGCAGGCATCGGTTTTTTGTAATGATCTGCAAGCGCTAAATTGGCTAACCTTAGTGCCGGTGTTAATTTGTCAATAGGGTGCTGGCTGGCAATATTGTCTACCAGGTCGGTAATTACCACCATGCCTGTTTTTGGATATGCTAATGATTGCGTTTGAGCCTCCATTAATAAAGCTGCATCATACGTATTATCATATTTACTATATGGAGCTATCTGTACAAAATAAAAAGGAAAATCCTGGTTAAACTGCTTGCGCCATTCGCCTATCATACCGGTAAACATTTTTCGGTAAGTATTGGCTCTATAGGTATTTCCTTCACCCTGGTACCAAATAGTGCCTGCTATGGTATAGTTAGCTATTGGGTATATCATGGCGTTATAAATCAGTCCTGGTTTATTGGGGCGATAAGTAACATCCTTCACTTTAGTAGCTGCTAATTTAGTGTCAGGCTCGCGGTCTAAAACTTCCTGTGGTTCCCATAACTCAACAGGGGTACCGCTCCAGGCTGATTGTATTAAACCTACTGGTACATTACCTAACTCCTGTTGAATTTTTGTGCCGAAATGATAAGCAATTGCACTAAACCTTTTTACAGTTTCTTCACTACATTCTACCCATTTGCCTTGCGCGTAATCCTGCGGGGTTTCTGAAGTTGTTTTGGCTACTACAAATAATCGGATTTTTGGATTATTAGCCTTAGCGCCTTCGTCCCTTATTTGCTTGGTATTGCTCATCTCCATGTTCGACTGGCCCGAGGCTAACCAAACTTCGCCTATCAAAACATTTTCTAACACAATAGTATTGCTTCTGCCTTTTATGGTAATGGTATAAGGGCCGCCTGCTGCGGGGGTAGCTATTTCGGCTTTCCATTTGCCACTATTCAGTGCGGTTACCTGGTCCGGTTCTGTCTTCCATGATGAGGTAATGGTAAACCGTTCGCTTGGGTCGGCCCAGCCCCAAATAGTGGCTTTGCCATTTTGCTGCAATACCATATTGCTGCTGATGATAGGGGGCAGCATAATTACAGCCGAAGCATTAAAGCTAACCAGCATTAATACTGGTAGCGATAAAAATAACAGTAATCTCCTCATAATTTATAGGTTATTAATAAGTATTTAGTGTTCTAATATAAGTGCGCTGTCATGCTGGGTTCCGTCGAAGCATTAGCATAAGGCCTTCCCACTCATCCTTCGACAAGTTCAGGATGACAACTTTTACCAGGTACGTTTGCTCATCATCTGATCCAGTTCGGCACGGGTCATTTTACCTAATTCAGGATGTTTTTGCAGCCAGTTTAAAAAATCGGTTTTAATAACGTCTGTCCATTGGTTGTCAATTTCGCCGGTGCTGTATTTGCCGGTACGTACCATTTCATAACCAAATTTGTCCTTACGTACCACAAACTCGCCAACGCTAATAACTTTTTCGGCTAAGTGTGCAGGTACAAACAGTACACCTTCGTGCTGTACGATAACTAAGTCGCCGGGAAGCACAATAGCGCCGCCAATATGGATAGGAGTATTCAGTCCCATCAGTACCATTTCATCAGTAAATGAAGGGTGGAAATCGCGCACCAGGGCATTAAATCCGGGTATTAAGCTAATTTCCTGAAAATCCCTTGATGAACCATCGAAAACCACACCATTGCCTGACTTGCTAAAGATAGAGTTTGCCAATGTTGAACCCATTAATGGTCCGCCGGCTATTTTGCCGTAGGCGTCAGCCACGTAAAGATCGCCTTTGGTTAGTATATCAATGGGCCATGAATTAGTATTGCCTTTACGACCCTCTTTGGCCCCGCGCTCTTTAATCAGTTTCTCTACATCGGGGCGACTTGGCATATACATGGCGGTAACGGCACGGCCGGTCATGGGGGTCTCGTTAACGCTTTTCCAGTGGCCTTCAAACTGGTTATTATAACCTTCGTTACGCAG
>JAICMD010000281.1 GCA_025929405.1 Mucilaginibacter sp.
GTATTAATACACGCAATATCAATTTTGTTTACCTGATATTAATAGCGCAGGTAATGCTGTTTATAGGCAGCACCAGTGTAAACTTTATCCGGTCGTGGATATTGCTGCATATCAGTACCCGTATAAACTTATCCATCCTTACTGATTTTTTAATCAAACTGATGAAGCTGCCGGTTAGTTATTTTGAAACCAAAACCACCGGCGATATTATGCAGCGCATGAACGACCAGCAAAAAATAGAAGGCTTTTTAACAGGTACTACGCTTAATACCTTATTCTCTGTAATTAACCTTGTTGTATTTACAGTAGTGCTGGTTTATTATAACGCAACCATTTTCATGGTATCCCTTATCAGCACCTTATTGTATGCAGGCTGGATAATGCTTTTTTTAAAACGCCGCCGCGAACTGAATTATAAACAGTTTGACAATTCATCAAGCAACCAAAGCAATATTGTTGAACTGGTAAACAGCATGCAGGAAATTAAGCTGAACAATTGCGAGCAGCAAAAACGCTGGGGATGGGAGCACATACAGGCAAGGTTATTTAAATACAAAGTAAAAAACCTTGCGCTGAGCCAGTACCAGCAAGGCGGCTCCACGTTTATTAATCAGGCCAAAAATATACTGATAACATTTTTAAGTGTAAAGGCTGTAATTGATGGTCAGATAACGCTGGGTGGTATGATGGCCATACAATACATTGTGGGGCAGGTAAGCAGCCCTATTGAACAGATGCTTGGATTTGTACAAAGCTACCAGGATGCCAAAATAAGTTTGGAGCGTTTAAACGAGGTGCATCAGTTACAAGATGAAGAGCCGGTTGAGAAAGAATGGCTGCATGAACTGCCTGCAAACAAAAGCATCAGCATAAATAATTTAACATTCAGGTATCCGGGGGCCGGTAATGATCCCGTTTTGGAGCATATTAATCTTAAAATACCACATGGAAAAACCACTG
Source organism: Mucilaginibacter sp. (assembly GCA_025929405.1). Taxonomy (GTDB): domain Bacteria; phylum Bacteroidota; class Bacteroidia; order Sphingobacteriales; family Sphingobacteriaceae; genus Mucilaginibacter. Next base: position 961 of record JAICMD010000281.1, read on the forward strand.
CTATTGTTGGCATGAGCGGTAGCGGCAAAACAACAATATTAAAGTTATTGTTGCGGTTTTATGAGCCTGAAAAAGGTGAGCTTAAAATAGGCGAAACCAACCTTAACCAAATAGCTTTTAAAACCTGGCGCAGTGCCTGCGGTACTGTAATGCAGGATGGGTTTATTTTTGCAGACACTATAGCAAATAATATTGCCGTAGGCGATGAATACCCGGATAAACAGAAGTTAGATAAAGCAATAAAAGTAGCTAACATCAGTGATTTTATTGAAGAGCTGCCATTTGGTTTGCACACCAAAATTGGTTCGGCAGGTAATGGTATAAGCCAGGGGCAAAAACAGCGGCTATTAATTGCTCGTGCTGTTTACAAAAATCCCGACTATTTATTTTTTGACGAAGCCACCAATGCGCTTGATGCCAATAATGAAAGAATAATAATGGATAACCTGAACGAATTTTTTACCGGCCGTACCGTTGTTGTGGTAGCACACCGTTTAAGTACGGTAAGCAATGCCGATAATATTATTGTATTGGATAAAGGTAAAATTATTGAACAGGGTACGCATCATGAGCTTACCAACCTGAAAGGGGAATATTATAACCTGGTAAAAAATCAATTAGAGTTGGGAATGTAATTATAAAAGCTATGCAACAGGAACTTATCTGGCTTTCGGTTTCGCTCTTCTGCAATAAAAATAATTGGAATAAATTAATGACTGATGGTATTAATGTTTTTGTATCATCAACACCCAACTTAATAAGTTATACCATTGAGTTTAATTATTTAAGCGGCGAAAATATACGCTTGTCATTACTGGTAAATAAAAGCGATGCGCAATTAATGGCAAAAAGTGCCGATGAATATTTTAAGGCATATTTCGCATCTGCAAATTTAACGGTTAAACAGGCTGAACCACCTTTTATGGGTGTGTTTATGCCATTCCCGGCCAATACTATTCAGTATGGCCTTTACACGCCTCAACCTATAAATACTGATGAAGTTGAAAGGTATCAAACCGCCATTAATTTGTCAGCAATTATGCTGGAAGCTTTGCAGGATGAAATTGATGATGAAACTATCATAACTTTTGCCTTTTACTTACAGATGGGCCTCGTCAGATCATTATATAATTATCTACAAGGCGTGGATGAACTTTTTTCAATTACAAGTGAATTGGATGTTGCCTATAAAGCAGAGGGAGATTTAACATCCAGCTATAGCTTAATGGATGAAATTACTGTTGATGTAATGCAATCAGAAAAGTTTGATCATGAACTTGATTGGATGAATAAATGGATAACGCAATGTAAAGCAACCTTGAAGGTGCAGACTGCGAATAGCGGCAAAGGGATACAAGCTAAACAATTTTATGCTAACCGGATGGCTGCTATAAGCAGGCAGTTAGGTTTAAACAACAATAGCAAAAACCTGCTGAGCCATTTTATTGACAGATCGTTGCGCCAGTATTTGTTGTAGACAATGGATATATATCATAATGGAAAAAATTGAAAAGAGTAGTATTAATGTATCAAAGCATGGTATAGTTATAGCCGAAATGCCTGAAGATACCAATGCCCGGCATACTGAAGAGATACAGGAAATTATTACCAAGGTGCCTAACTGGATAATGCGCTGGGGTATAATGCTGTTTTTTGGCATATTATTAATAGCCGCAAGTATTTCAATAATAATACATTATCCAGACACTATAAAAACCGGGTTAAAAATAGAAACGGTCAATAATCCAAACTCGGTTTTCAATAGCGTTGCGGGTACAATATCAAAGTTATTGGTAAAAAGCGGTCAGCTTGTAAAACAAGGGCAGCCGTTGGCTTATATTGATGCTGTTGGCCCTGCAGCACAAAAAATTGTTTTAGCAGCCCCTGCGGATGGTAAAATAGCCTTTGTAGCTATAATGCAGGATGGTTATTTTTTAAAAGCCAATCAGGAGCTATTTCATATTGTGCCCCAAAATCAGCAATTTTTTGCTACACTGCAGATACCTAAAACCGAAATAACTAAAATAAAATCAGGGCAAAATGTACTTGTCAAATTAACTAACTACCCTGTAGAAGAATATGGTCCGCTAAAAGGTACCATAACCTATATAGCCGATGAACCCTCGCGCGAAGGAATGTTTGCAATTAAGGTTAGTTTTAATAATAATGATCTGTTGCAAAAAGGCATAAAACTTAAGAACTGGATGACAGGGAGTGCCGAAATAATTACCGAAGATGTAAGCTTGCTGAGCCGTGTATACAAAAGCATCGTCAAAGGCATAAAGTAAATGGAAAAGCGCAAGTATAAAATATCGTTTTGCGTGGTTTGCATGAACCGTCTGCATCAACTAAAGCAAACACTTTTGCAAAACATTGAGGATAATGCCGACTATGAAGATCTTGAATTTATAGTGCTTGATTATAACTCAGCAGATGGAATGGAGGATTGGGCAAAAGCCAGCCTTACAAATTATATTAACAACGGCCGTGTAAAATATTACAAAACTACTGATCCAAAATCATGGAGTCCCAGTCATTCAAAAAACGTGGCGTTTAAGCTGGCAACAGGCGACATTATTTGTAGTATTTGGGCCGATTATTATACAGGGAAGGGTTTTGCGCAATTTGTGAATGATTGTTACCGGCAAAATGATAATATAGTACTTACCCCGATTGACTTTTATAAAACAAAAAAAAATCATTCGGCACCTGGCGATGTACTGGGAAAAGTTGCGGTTAAAAAAAGTGATTTTTTAAGAATAAAAGGTTTTGATGAGCGTATGAACAAACATGGTTTTGAAGATTACGATTTTATAAACCGTTTAGAAATGATTGGAGTAGAAAGAGTAATCATTGAAAACCGTAATTATTTGCAATACATTAAGCATGATAATGATGATCGGTATTTATTGCCAACGGACAATTTACAGGGCATGTATGTAAATTATATTCATCCGGCAGCATCAGATATACTTTTTTTATACAACAACAAGCAATTTGATAAAGCTGTGCTGATTGATAATTATAATAACGATGCAGATAATAATGTATACGCATATAATTTGAGGGATAGCCATTTTGAATATTCGTTAAAGAATATGGCGTGGGACACAGGTGAATGGGACGAAAGCGCAAATAA
>JAICMD010000167.1 GCA_025929405.1 Mucilaginibacter sp.
ATAACGTTGCTAAAACCAACGTGCTGCTACAGCAATCAGAAAATATATTAAAAAGTGTACGCTACGCTTACCTGCGCGGCGGCACCACCATTATTGACTTTTTAGAGGCCCAGCGCAGTTGGCTTGATACCCGCCAGCAGTATTATAATTTGGTACTGCAGTATCGCATAAGCTATGTCAAATTATTATATGCCTCTGGTTTAATAAATAAAATAGCCCAATAACCATGAAGAAAATATTACAATACACCTTGCTGATGGTGGTTTTAAGCGCCTGTTCAAAAAAAGACAAAAATCAGGCTCCGGTTGTTAATACTAACCCAGTAGTTGCTAATGATGGGCAAACCATAGTTTTCCCGGTTAAACAAACCGTATCGTTTTTTGAAACCGAGGTTGTGGGCGATGGCTCGCTTGAAAATATGGTACAGGCACCGGCTAAGGTAGCCGCTACCGTTGTACGGTCAGACGAGGGCGCATCACAAAATATCGTTCTGTTTGAAAACCCCGATCTGGCATCAAACTATACACAGCTTTTACAACATCGTAATAACATAAACCAATTAATAAACAAAGTTATTAAGCAAAAACAAACTGAGGTTGCCCGTACCGAAGATTTGAAAGCCAACGGCGCTGCCACTGGCCGCGACTTGTTAGAAGCGCAAACTGCCCTATCTGTTGAAATGAGCAATCTGGCAAACGAAAAGGCTGCCATTATTGAGCACGAAACAAAGTTAAAAGCAGGCGGATTTAATCCGCAGCTATTGCAAAAGGCATCAGCCGGTACAAGCTTTATTATTTGCGATGTGCCTGAAAATGAAATCAGCAAAATAAAAGAGGGTAATACTTGCACTATAACGTTTACCGCCTATCCCGATCAAAAATTTACCGGGCGTATTGAGGATATCGCTGATATGGTTGATCCATCAACCCGCATGATAAAGTTGCGCATCAGTATTAATGATGCCGGCGGCAAATTAAGATCGGGCATGTTTGGCACCGTATCGTTTGGGCTTAACGAAGGCAAACAATTAAGTGTTGATAAAAACGCGCTGGTTACCGTACAGGGTAAAAACTTTGTTTTTGTAAAAACCGGGCCAGACACTTTTGTGCGCCGTGAAGTTGAGCTTGGCGACGAGGTGGGTGATCGCATGGTGGTAACGCAAGGTCTTCAAAGCGGCGATGCGGTGGCTATAAAGGGAGTAATGCAGTTAAAGGGGTTATCGTTTGGATATTAATCTTCTAAAAGCAAATAAGCATTATGATACAGGCACAAATATTTGTAGATAAAGATGAGTTAATAGGCTCTGAGCCTTTGTATATTTTTATTGTAAAGTTTCTTTTAAAACAACATATAATGGGGGCCACAGCCCTTCAGGGTCGCATGGGTTATGGCGATAGTCAGCACCTTAACCGCCCCGACGAATTATTCAGCTTTGATGAAACACCAATTATAATAACCTGTATTGACGAGGATGCTAAAGTAATAGCAGCCATTAAGGAACTAAGACAGGTTTACAAGGGGGGCTTTATAGTTACACACCCGGTTGATAGATGGTAATAACATGATAAGGAACTTACTTATATTTAGTTTACGCAACCGCTGGGCGGTAATAGCGCTCAGTATAGTTTTAATGGGCATAGGCTTTTGGTGCTTTACCCAGTTAAAAATTGAGGCTTATCCGGATATTGCCGATACCAACGTAATAGTAATTGCACAATACCCCGGCCGTGCTGCCGAAGAGGTTGAACAGCAGGTTACCGTACCTATTGAGCGCGCGCTGCAAAGTACACCAAATGTACTTGACCGCCGTAGCCGTACTATTTTTGGTTTATCAGTTGTGCAGTTAACATTTAAAGATGGCACCGACGATTATTTTGCACGGCAGCAGGTTATTGAACGTTTAGCCGATGCCGAACTGCCAGATGGCGTGGCGCCTGAACTTGCACCACTTTCAACTGCGGTAGGCGAGGTGTTGCGCTATGTGGTTGAGGCCCCGCCATCCTACAGCCAGGCCCAGTTAAGAGATTTGCAGGACTGGGTTATAAAACCCGCATTGATACAGGTGCCCGGCATTGCTGATGTTACCACGTTTGGCGGCCCGTTAAAACAGTTTCATATCATCAGCTCGCCAGAGAAGCTGCGTAAATATAATTTAAACGTACAGGATGTTATTGATGCGGTTAATGCCAATAATAAAAACACAGGTGGTAATATTATAGAAAGAGGCGGGCAGGGTTTTGCAATCCGCGGATTGGGAGCCATAAAAACCACGGAGGACATAAGCAACATTGTGCTAAAAGCTGATAACGGCGTGCCGGTGTTTGTAAAAGATGTAGCCACCGTTGAGATTACCCCGCCACCGCCAAATGGCGTAATGGGTTATACCATAACCGGCGAGCATCTGGATGTGAAAAGCGGAGTGGAAGGTATTATCCTGTTAAGGCGGTATGAAAACCCAAGTGAGGTTTTAAAACTGATTAAGGACAAAATAGCTTCATTAGAAGAAAATGACCTGCCGACAGGGGTAAAACTGCGTACTATTTACGACCGTAGCTTCCTGATTGACCATTCATTAGAAACGGTAGCGCATACTTTATTTGAGGGTGTATCAATAGTAATAATATTATTGATACTATTCCTGGGGAGCTTCCGCAGCGCGCTGGTTGTGGCGTTAACTATACCGTTCTCGCTGTTTTTTGCCTTTATTTTGATGAAGCTATGCGGCATACCTGCCAACTTATTATCATTAGGCGCTATTGACTTTGGTATAATTGTAGATGGCGCCTGCGTAATGGCCGAGCACCTGATACGTAAATACCGGCACGCCACCAAAGAAGAAAAGGCACAGGGCATAGTTAAGATAACCCTGCAAGCTGCACAGGAAGTTGGCCGTGAGATATTCTTCTCAGTAACCATCATCATCCTGGCATACATGCCAATTTTATTGATGACAAGGGTTGAGGGTAAGTTGTTCTCGCCAATGGCTTTAACGCTGGCTTTTGCGGTTATAGGCTCAATGATAGGTGCGCTTACTTTTATACCGGTGCTGATATCATTTGTGTATAGTAAAAGCATATCCAACCCTGACAAGGAAATTAAGGAACATAAAAACCCCGTGCTTGACCGTATAACAGCCGCTTATGGCAAATTGATAGGTAAACTGCTAAAGGGTTACAAAAAGACAGTTATTATTGGTTTCTCAATTGTATTAGTGCTTATCCTTTGCGGCTTAAAACTGGGTACGGAGTTTCTGCCTTCATTAGATGAAGGGTCAATATTCTTGCGTGGTAATTTTCCATCAGGGATATCCATACAGGAAAACGTAAAATATGCGCCTAAGATCAGGCAGATCATTGCTAAATATCCGCAGATATCCTATGTAATTACCCAAACCGGTCGTAATGATGACGGTACCGACCCATTCCCAGCCAACCGTAACGAGATTTTGGTGGGCCTGAAAGATTATAGCTTATGGAGCGATACTATCGCTAAAAAGGATCTGGTAGAAAAAATAAAAACCGACCTGCAACAGCAATTGCCTGCGGTACAGTTTTCGTCCGGTCAGCCTATTATTGACCAAGTTATGGAAATTGTGAACGGCAGCGCCGCCGACCTTGCCGTAGCCGTAATTGGCGACGACCTGCAAATGATGCGCGCCAAGGCAGATAGCATTGCCAAAATTGCCAAAGGTGTTGCCGGTGCATCGGGTGTAAATATTGAACAGGAAGGCAGGCAGGAACAATTGGCAATTGATATAAACCGCGAACAGGCAGCCCGTTTTGGCATCAACATAGCCGATATTCAGAATATGATAGAAGCAGCTATTGGCGGCAAAACTATATCAACTTTATACGACGGCGCAAAACGGTATGACATTGTGATACGCTTTTTGCCTGAGTACCGCAATTCGATAGATGCGATTAAAAAAATGCTGGTACCCGCGGCAAGCGGTGCACTTATTCCAATGGATCAATTGGCTAATATCCATTTTGTGGATGGCCAGACTAACATTTACCGTTACGGCAGCAAACGGATGATAACCGTACGTACCAATATCCGCGGCCGCGACCAGGGGAGCTTTGTAAAAGAATTAAAAGAAAAGGTTGATAAAAGCATACACGTACCTAAAGGCTATGACATTATTTACGGGGGCCAATACGAAAATCTAGAGCGTGCCGGTAAACAGTTGTTATTTACCATACCGTTAACTATCATTATTGTGTTCCTGTTTCTGTTTATGCTGTTTAAAAACATACGCCAAACCATGGTAACCATAAGCTGTATTTTATTTGCGCTTGGCGGTGGTATTACTGCATTGCTGCTGCGCGGATATTATTTCAACGTATCGGCAGGTGTTGGTTTTGTAAGCATATTTGGTATATCAGTAATGGCAGGTGTGCTATTGGTATCGGCACTTAACCGTAAGAACATTGTTTGGGACGATACCGCTCAATCTAAAGTACAAGCTGCATCAAAAGAGCAGCTAACCGCTTTGCTATCTATATTAATAGTGGCTATTATTGGTTTGGTGCCTGCAGCTATATCGTCAGGCATTGGGTCTGACGTACAACGCCCGCTGGCTACCGTAATTATAGGCGGGCTTACCAGCACATTAATTTTTGCACCCCTATTAATACCCCCATTATACATCTGGGCCAACAAAGGCAAAAAGATTGTAGAAAATACTGAGGAACAATAGCCTGTCCGCGAAAGTATTTAGTGAGCTACCTGTTATTACAATAGCAGGTAAGCTCACTAATATTGCAAATGAACGAACTTTGCCGTATGCTTTACCATGGATACGGCCTCATGTTACATTGGTTCTGCCTGTTTTTGGCATAGCTTAAACCGCAATGCACATTGCAGCTATCCCGTAGTAGTAAGCATTTTATTAAATAATAATAATAAATGCAGGTTGATATACTATATTTATTGACCATAATAATTATAAACATACTACATGATAACTATATCTAACTTAAAAGTAACCGCAAAGCTTTTATGCATAATTGCATTGGTTTGCTGTTCATGCGCTGTTTTTGCTGTTGATACATTTTATAATGTAAAAAATTATGGTGCAAAAGGTGATGGAAAGTCAATGGATGCTCCCGGTATTAACAAAGCAATTGAAGATGCAGCCGCAAACGGAGGCGGAACAGTTTTAATACCTGCCGGCAACTATTTATGCGGCTCAATTCATCTTAAAAGCAATATAAATTTGTTTATTGATCAGGGTGCTACAATTATTGCAGCGGCCGTAGCCGGGGGTGCGGTATATGATGAGCCGGAAGATTCTGAGAATGATAAATTTCAGGATTTTGGGCATAGCCATTGGCATAATAGTTTGATATGGGGAGAAAATCTGGAAAATGTTTCGATAACCGGTACCGGCAGGATTTATGGAAAGGAATTAGTTAGAAATAATGGCAGGGGCGATAAAAGGCCAAATAAAACAATAAGCTTAAAGCGCTGTAAAAATGTTTTATTAAGGGATTTTACAATTTATCAGGGCGGCTGGTTTGGAATATTAGCAACCGGGGTGGATAATTTTACATTAGATAATTTAAAAATAGATACAAACCGTGATGGAATGGATATTGATTGTTGCCATTATGTTAATGTATCAAACTGTAAAGTAAATTCACCTAATGACGATGGTATATGTTTAAAAAGCAGTTTTGCCTTAAATGAATTCCGATCCACAGAAAATGTAACTATTACCAATTGCATTGTAAGCGGCTATAATATGGGGACTGTTTTAGATGGGACATATAAAAGAACTCCTCCTTCAAATAATTTTGACAGGGGGCCATTCGGCAGGATAAAATTCGGAACAGAATCAAATGGAGGGTTTAAAAATATAACTATATCTAACTGCGTGTTTGACTATTGCCGGGGATTGGCCATAGAAACTACAGACGGCGCTTCAATTGAAGATATAGCGGTTAATAATATTACTATGAGGGATATTGTTAACTCGCCAATATATTTACGCATCGGCGGTAGGATGAGAGCGCCTGAAAATACTCCTCCGGGCCAAATTAAGAGGGTTAATATAGGTAATATGGTTGTTTATAATGCCGACCCCAGACAGGCATCAATAATCAGCGGCATACCTGGTGCTTATATTGATGATGTAAGCATACATGATATTAATGTTTATACTAAAGGAGGCGGTACCGTTGAACAATCAAAAAGAGATATGCCTGAGGTTATAAAAGATTATCCTGAACCTGAGCGTCATGGCATTACTCCTGCCTATGGATTTTATGTCAGGCATGCAAAAAATATAGACTTACACAATATTAAAATATCTTCTTTAACCGAAGATCATCGTCCGGTATTATTTTTTGATGATGTTAAAGGCTTAAAAATGAAATTTATAGATGTTGTAAAGCCTACCGGTGAGCCACGGTTAACCTTTAAGGATGTAGAAAATATTAATATAAGCGATATAACAGATATTAAGGATATAAAAATCAATAAAGCCGTATTTAAAGAATTACAATAATTGCATTTAAAACTAATATGATTACAACGGCATAAATGCAAAACTGTAACTTAATTGCCGGATAAATACCATTATGCACACAGAAGCCCACGTAACCAGCTCAGACACTATAAGGGATATTGTTATTGGCATGTCCGATGGATTAACAGTACCTTTTGCGCTGGCTGCAGGGTTAAGCGGGGCCATCAGCTCGTCAACATTAGTGGTTACAGCAGGCATTGCCGAAATTGTAGCCGGATCAATAGCGATGGGGTTAGGCGGATATCTTGCCGGACGTACCGAGGTTGATCATTACAACTCCGAACTGAAACGCGAGTACGAGGAAGTGGACCGTGTACCCGAACAGGAAAAACTGGAGGTACGGGAAGTTTTTGCCGAGTTTGGCTTATCCGAAACATTACAGCACCAGATAGCTGATGAAATGGCCCGCGACAAAAAGAAATGGGTTGATTTTATGATGCGCTTTGAACTGGGACTGGAAGAGCCTAATGCCAACCGGGCCACCAAAAGCGCTATCACCATTGGGCTATCATACATTGTTGGCGGTATTATCCCGCTTTCCCCTTATTTTTTTACTGATCATGCACAAACAGGCTTGTATTACTCATGTATTGTAACACTGATCTGTCTGTTTGTATTTGGTTACTTTAAAAGTAAAATGACCGGGCAGCCTGCGCTGACTGGAGCCATTAAAGTTGTATTTATAGGCGCCTTGGCAGCAGGGGCGGCATTTATTATGGCCAAATTGATAACGGGAAAGTAATGTTACTACCCTTAGCTGCCACAAGCGTGACGCTTGCGGCAGCTAAGGGTAGTAATATAGTTATTAATTACCAAGCGGGAGTTGCAAATTCCCTAAACTTTCGTCCGGGATTACAAATCCAGACTAACATGTACAAAATGACAAAATTAATAAGCGTTTCCGTCAGCAGGTAAGCTTCGGGTGAATCAGGCAGAATGTGTTAGGTAAGTGTGTGGCAAGAGCATAGCAAAT
>JAICMD010000262.1 GCA_025929405.1 Mucilaginibacter sp.
AATACCGCTTGCAGCGTATAACTATTTGACTTCCTGATTTGATAAGGTGAAGGTTTAGCAGTTACCTCTACCAGTTCATCACCTGATGATATAATAACTACACGAGGCAGACGTTTAACACGCACCTCGGTTTCGCCTACTGATGCTATTGAATTAATAACAGCCGCATCAATAACCCTTCCTGGTGATAATAGGATATCGCCCTGCTTTTTGTCGGCGCCCTGAGCATGTATATTCTGGCCCTTTTGGATAGACGATATGGTTATGGTAGCTACTCCGTTTTGTATTTTTATATCTTCATAACGTACTACACCGTCAACAGAGGCATCTAAGGCTGCACCGGTCATTATCTCAATACAATCGCTGTCATTATCAATCGCTATTGGTTTGTCGCCCGCGGCCTGTGTTGCTTTTATATTGAAGGTTTTAATGCCTTTTTCCCATGCGCTATATTTTATAGCAATCCCATCCATACTTGAGCGGTTAAAAGGCGGCAGGTCGCGGTCAGCTTTTATAGTTTCGGCCAATACACGGCCTAAGGACAATTCAAAGGGAATAATCTCTGCGCCGAAATCTGCCGCATTTTCGGTTATTAATTTATCGGCTTCTTCAACCATTATCATATTGTAACTATTTAGTTATATCACCCACCTATAGTAGCCATTGATTCATGTACGCCGGTTTTCAAGAATCGGTTATGTTCGGCTTCCCAGCCATCTTTTACTCTGTGGCTAAACGCGCTTAGTAATTGACTCTCTAATTGTTCATTAGTGGCACCATTACGTATTATATCCCTAATGTTTAAAACACCATCATCATACAAACAATTTTTCAATTGCCCCTGCGGGGTTATACGAATACGGTTACAAGTACCGCAAAACGTACGCGAATAAGCTGCAATAATACCTATACTGCCTTTATGGCCGGGGATATGGTAATTATATGATGTAGAGTTTGGCGGATCGACAAGCTTTTCAATATCGGGGAAACGAGTGCGTATTTTTTCCAGTATATGTACATAATCCCAGTGCAAACTGCTGTAGTTGTGGCTGTTACCATTAAAAGGCATTTCTTCAATAAAACGCACGCTTACCGGAATATCTTTGGTTAATTCAACAAGCGGAATAATATCATCAATATTCTTGCCCTCCATAATTACAGTGTTTATTTTAACATCAATATTGTGGTTAAGTAAACCATCTAATGTTGCCATTACATTAGCAAATTCATCGCGGCGGGTTATGGTGAAAAAACGATTGGCATCCAGCGTATCTAAACTTAAATTAACCGATTTAACGCCTAGGGATTTCAAATCGGCAATATAAGGCGCTGTTAGCACACCATTGGTGGTAAGCGTTAGTTCCTTTAACCCGTTTAATCCGGAAATTGATGTTAATAGCTGCATAATATCCTTACGTACAAAAGGTTCGCCGCCGGTTATGCGTATCTTTTCAACACCCATTTTTACCAGTACTGCGCAACTGCGTATCATTTCCTCGTAGGTCATCAACTCAGTACGAGACAACCAGTTCAAACCCTCCTCGGGCATGCAGTAAAAACAGCGCAGATTGCACCGGTCTGTCACCGCAAGGCGCAGGTAATTAATTTTTCGGCCGTGATTATCTATTAACATTAGTTTTGTAAAAATACCATTTTATTAGCTTTCATTTAAGCATCCATTGCTGTAAGTATATTAATGCATTGTAATTTTATTTACTATGGTTAAGCCGGGGCGCATAAAAACTATACTTTTGGCACGTGCAAAAAACATCAAATCCATCCTTCGCCTTTGTTGTGGGCACAACCTGTTTGGCATTTGTGGTATCGCAACTGGATATATCCATCGTTAATGTTGCCCTTCCGCAAATATCCCGCTCGCTTTATGCGGATATAAGCCAATTGCAATGGATAGTTGACTCATATACCATAGCTTTTGCCGTATTAATGTTATCAGCCGGTGGCATGGGCGATCTGTTGGGGGCCAAACGCTTATTTCAATTGGGTCTTATAACATTCGGCATAGCCTCTGCAGGTTGTGGCTTTGCCTGGGACCCATTGACTTTAATTATTTTCAGAGCATTGCAGGGATTAGGGTCAGCTATGATGATACCCAGTTCCTTAGCCATATTAAACCAAAGCTTTGCGCACGATAATGCGCAGCGCAGTAAAGCGGTGGCATTATGGACGGCAGCCGGGGCAATAGCCATAGCATCGGGACTTATTTTAGGTGGATTATTATTACAGGTAAGCAGTTGGCGCATTATATTCTTTGTAAATGTACCGATATGTATAATTGGCTTATTGTTAAGCTTAGGCCTTGCCGAAAGCGAAAAACATCCCAATAAAGGTTTTGATATACCCGGTCAGCTAACCTGGATGGTAGCGCTAACTATATTATAGCATGTATTATTGAACTGCACCACTTCGGTTTTGGTAGCATGTGGATATACGGCGGATTAATTTTTAGTATGATAGTTTTTTTATTATTTATCCTGATAGAAAAACGGGCCATTGCCCCTATTTTACCCTTGGACCTGTTTAAGTCGCCACTCTTTAACGTGATTATTTTAATGGGGATGATATTTAACAGTGCTTATTACGGGACAATATTTGTATTAAGCCTGTATCTGCAAAATGTATTACATTATTCTTCACTATCAGCAGGCATTGCATTTTTGCCTTTAACCGGGGGCTTTGTAATATCAAATTTGTTAAGCGGCAGGGCAACAGCCCGTTATGGTATACGCATGCCGGTGCTTACCGGTCTATTAATTTTCATACTCGGCTTTGCCGAATTATTCCCTGTAAAAACCGATACTTCCTACTGGCAATTATTTATCCCCTTCTTTACAATACCGCTGGGCATGGGTTTTGCCATACCCGCCATGACCAATGCCATATTAAGCGGGGTTGAAAAAACACGTTCAGGTATGGTATCGGCTATATTTAATACCAGCAGGCAGGCTGCCGGTGCAATGGGCGTGGCAGTATTTGGCACCATTGCTTATGGTGGCGCAAATGCCATTGTAAATGCAATTACCGTAAGCTCAGCAGCTACCGTTGTTTGCGGCTTGGGCACTGTCTTTTTAATATTTAAATACCTTAAAACAGCTTCCTGATAGATTATAATTTAACAATTACAAAGCCATTCTCCATTAAAAGAATGGCTTTGCTTTTTAATTTTATAGTGATATCATCTATAGTATTCTGTCTGCATATATCCCGAAACAAAATTTGCATTTAGCTCGTAAACTATAAAACAATCCCGTAATTAGTTTGTTACCTAACGGTCAAGCATAAATTTATTCTATCTAAAAAGTTTAATGATTTATTCTGTTTAACTATTAAAAAATTTTACTGACAAAATTCACCATCACAATTAATATACCTTCAACATGAAGAATGATATCTTAAATGAGCTACTGGTTGGCACCTCGGTGGCCGATCCCGATCCTACGGATTCATTGGATCTGAAAGAATTACTCAAAGTGCTGGCGATGGTTAAAAACGGCAAACTGGATGTTCGTATGCCGGTAACCCAGGCCGGTATTAATGGCCGCATTTGCGAAGTACTTAATGACATTATTGACCTTAACCAGCGTTTTGTAGCCGAAATATCCTCAGCCGAAAAAACAATCGGCAAACGGGGAAACCTGGACAAACGTGTAGAACTTGCTGATGCACGGGGCGAGTGGGCCAATGGGGTTAATTCCTTAAATAACCTTATTGAAGACCTAACTTCGCCTACGCTTGAAATTGCCGGGATGATTAACTCGGTAGCTAATGGCGACTTATCAAAACATATACCACTTGAAATAAAGGGGCACCCATTAAAAGGGGAATTTTTACGTATCGCCAAAGAATCTAACCAGATGCTTTCAAAATTGCAGCTATTCTCGATGGAGGTAACCCGCGTTGCACGTCAGGTAGGTTCGGAAGGTCAATTAGGAGAGCAAGCAAAAATTAAGGGTGTGGCTGGCGTATGGGCGGAATTGACTGATTCGGTAAACCAAATGGCGGGTAACTTAACGGCCCAGGTACGTAACGTAGCGGCGGTAACCACCGCAGTAGCTAAAGGCGACCTTTCACGAAAGATTACGGTGGAAGCCAAAGGTGAGATATTGGAACTGAAAAACACCATTAATACCATGGTGGATCAGCTAAACTCATTCTCATCTGAAGTAACGCGTGTGGCGCTGGAAGTGGGTACCGAGGGTAAGCTGGGTGGCCAGGCAAAAGTGCCGGGCGTAGCAGGTACCTGGAAGGATTTGACCGACTCGGTAAACCGTATGGCGGGTAACCTTACCTCTCAGGTACGTAACATAGCGGGTGTAACTACGGCGGTGGCGAACGGTGACTTATCTAAGAAAATTACAGTGGACGTAAAAGGGGAGATGCTGGAACTTAAAAAGACCATCAATACCATGGTGGATCAGCTTAACTCCTTCGCATCCGAAGTAACGCGTGTGGCGCTGGAAGTAGGTACTGAAGGTAAACTGGGTGGCCAGGCGCGTGTAAAAGGTGTGGGTGGTGT
>JAICMD010000158.1 GCA_025929405.1 Mucilaginibacter sp.
CGCCAGCTGCGAAAACTGTGTTTTTATATCATCAGTAGTATTACCCATTAAATGTAATTGTAAGTTATCGTTGTTTATTGCTCTTAAAGCTATTAAGGCATCCTCAATCCCCCTGTTTGTACCTGTGGTTTGCGAAAACCAGATTATTTTAATGGGGCCGGTTAAGTTTACTTGTCTTGTAACCACAAATTTGCTTTTGGGGAATACGTTTAATATAGTTGTAAGCTTTTTAGAAGGATAAATTTGTTTATAAGCCTCAGTTATCTGCGGGCTTGAAGCGGTTATATAATTTGCCTGCACCAAATATTTATTTTCCAGATAGCAAGTGAGTTTATATTTTAATGTCAATTTACTGTTATCAGTTTCATTACGGTGATAATCCTCAATATCAAATCCGCTTTTAGTACGATGTTTTTGTGCGGCTTGAATGGTTGCCGGCAAAGCACCTAAATTATGACCGATATAAATATCTGCCTTATACTTTGGGGCATTATTAATTAAAAAATGACTGCCACGTGCTATGGCCCGCTCAGCAAAATAGGGGATAGGGCCAAACAGCTTAACTATAAATTTTGCTGTTGCAAATATTACCCGACTTAAAAGGTAAACGGCGCGATTTTTAACAGGATGACCACCAACCTCAATAGCCAACCATTTCTTTTCGGTTAAAAGCTGGTTTGTAAAATCGTCTCCCCAGTGGTTCCAGTAAGTGTATAGCACGGTTACTTCATAGCCGGTATCACTTAAACTATCGGCCTCTTTTACCAGCCTGGGGTTTAAAGCAGGCTGCCCGGACGTAATAAGTATTGCTTTTTTATTATTTGTGATAATGAGCCTGATTAAAGTGATAAATATTGTTGAGCCACTTTGGCGAGATTAAACCTGCTTTCAGAAATTTGGCGACAGGCTTTGCGGCTTATGTTATTTAAAAGGGAAACCTTTTCAATCATTTCATCTTTATTTGTAACAATAAATCCGGTTGTTCCATCTTCAATAACTTCGGGTACCGAACCGCGTTTAAAACCAATAACAGGGGTGCCGCAGGCCATAGCCTCTATCATTACAATTCCAAAGGGTTCATCCCATTCAATGGGGAATAATAAGGCTTTGGCCTGTTGCAGGTAAATATTTTTTTGGACATCATTTAAAGGGCCGAGATATATTATCTGTTCATTATCTATCAATGGTTCTATCTCGGTTTTGTAATAATTGTAATTATCAGGTGTGTGCGATATATTACCTGCTATCAACAATTTATGGTTGGTAGCTTTGGCTACTTCAATAGCGGTATGTACTCCCTTTATTTTATCAAGCCTACCCAAAAATATTAAAGGTGCATTATTATCAAATGTATCCTTTAAAGTGTATTCAGAAAAGTCAATAGTATTGTAAACGGTGTGCCATTGGCCGGCAATATTGCCTGTGCCAACACAATAGTTGCTGCAGGCTGTAAATATTAAGTTTTTATTGGGTAGCAAGTTAAATATATAAATACCTTTTTTAGATACCGGCCTGCCATAGGTCATTATTTTTTTGACGGACGAATTTAATACAGGTAATAAATATATGAGCCGGCCGAAATTATGTATCAGTTCGAAATTTTTAAGATTTTTTTGCAGATATTTCCATACAAACAGCATTTCATTATTGCGTTGTTTTTTTGAGCGATTAAGATCATTTATGCCATAAGTCACTGTAGTTCCGTTGCAATGCGAATCTGGTCCGGCTAATAAAGTTACCTGATGCCCTAATCTTGTGTATTCATTAGCAAATAAATATACCAAACGTTCATGCCCGCCGTATAATACTGGGGGTACTGGTATACCGGGATCCATAATCAGTAATATTTTCATCTTTTTTTTGCGAAAAATGATTTAAGCAGCTTGGTACCTTTCCAGCCAATGATCCGACTTAAAAAAAGTGTGTATCCACCGGCAGGAAATGGAATATCAGGAGGAGGAAGCTCAGATAAAGCTTTTTGTGCACGCCTAACAAGTTCAGGCGAATCCGGATAAATAGTGTAAATAAACATCTGCCATAAATTGGCCGCCAATTGTTGTGTAAGGGCATCGTTTCTTGTAGTCAAAAGCGCCTTTATAACACCGTTATAAGCTTCAAATGCAGATTGGTATGCCGCCGGATCCTGACGGCCGGATATATTATTCTGAAGACCCGAACGATAATATAATGTGGAATTTTGACTGAATATGACATTTTTAGCTGCCAGAATAGTACGTGCGAAATATTCGGCATCATCAAGCAGCGATAAATTTTCATTCCATAACCCAGCTTTTTCCACTATTTTTCTGGGTATTAAAAAAATACCCGGTACGGTAGTAGAACTGCCATGCTTCCAGGAGCAGCATAGCCAATCTATGGTTGGCAGATTTTGCCAGCATTCTTCAGGGCTTAAATTAAAAGTAGTTAAATCATTGTTATAAAACCGCCCCCATTTTGAAGAAATTATGGCCTCGGGGTTTTCAATAGCAAGTTTAACCTGTTCGGCAATCATTTCAGCGTTTATGATATCATCAGCATCAAGAAACTTGATATAAGCGCCGGTTGAATTTTTATAACCTATATTTCTGGCAGTGGCAGCCCCTTTATTAGTTTGATGAATAATTTTTATCTTACTGTCTTGACTGTAGTGTTCTATCAGGCTTAAGCTGTCATCGGTCGAGCCATCATCAACCAAAATGATTTCCAGGTGCGGATAGGTTTGATGTAAAACGGCATTAATGGTGTTTTCAATATATTTTTCGCTGTTATAAACAGGGATTATTACCGAAACTAATGGTCCTTTATTCATTATTTAAAATTAGACGCCATGCATATTTAAAATACCATTCTTTTGATTCAGCTACGTAATGATGAAGCACAGCCTGTGGTGACCTGGTTTCCTGTTCATCAGGTAGTACTCTGTAATCATCTTTTGAAGCCACTATCACTGGTTTGCCCGCCACAATCATTGCGCTTAGAGCTTGTTCCAGCAAATAATTTGTGCCTTCTTGTGCTTCTAAAGCAACTATCCACGATTCTAAATTATCCCAATTAATATTTTGGCTTTCAAGCCCTATTATTCCAACATTAAGGTTGGGTAAAACATATTCACCAGCTAGTTGGAACATCAAACCGGCAGTATAATAATAAGCATATTTAATATCTTGCAACAAAAATGGTAAGTCTGGCTTTTTTAGCCAGTCTTCAACCAGTTTCGGCTCTTTAAAAAAAAGCATATCTGAGTCAATTACCATCTTCCATCCGGTTTGGCCGGCATGTACATCTATAAGTTTACGAATGTGAGGGTAATTTTCCCGTTTTTTATGCAATGCCGGGTATCGTGTTGCAGGCAAATGCTGCTTTAAACGGTTTTCTGTTTCATCAGCCCGCTGTATTTTAATACCTGGAAATTGCGATAATACCTGTTTAGTTAATTCGTCATCAAAAGTGCCGTCATCTATTAAAATTGCGTTAAACCGTATACTGCCAGAAACTTTTTGTAAAGAGTATAAGCAAAAAGCCGTTTGATACCAATATTTTTTGCCGGTTAAAATGTACACGGGATAAACCGGCAAGTCGGGTTTATTGATCTCTTTTAGGTTGTACGCTGCTAAAACCATTTGCCGCCGTGCATACCCGGTAATTAAAAAATTAATAATTCCAAGCTTTTTAATGCGGTTAAACCCAGCCAAAGGCCTATAATAAATATTGTAAATAATTTTACCCAGCCACATGGCCTTTTTCTATCTTTTGCAAAGTGGTTAAAAGTTGCGATCTCAATTTCTCTTCGGGTATTGTTCGCATAGTCCGGTACGGTCTGCGGTATAATGATTTATATATTTTTGCGGCTGTTATTGGTCCAACCAAGCTTGCTGCCCAAAAAAAATATCTTCCCGGATTAATATCGCTTAAGGTTGCTTTACCCAACTTGCGCCACAGCAAAATATAAGCGTTTTGAAAAGCAGGATCAAGATCGTAAGGGAGCCGTCTAAAAGATCTGAAAACGTTAACAGCAACCCATGTTTTGGTCCGGACAGATAATGCCGTTGGCGGAACGTTATCTGCAAATCTGTTCATTAGCAGCAGTGCACAAAGACCCATTAATTCCCAATGATCCGTTAGCCGCTGATCTGCATGATTAATAATATAAGTTAGTGGTTTATCAACCTTTATAATACTCGCGGGGAAAATACAAAGATTGTAATAAAACCATACCTCTCCTATATAATCATAATCACGGGTAAGCGGGATAATAGGTTTGCGCAGATGCTGCAGCAAATAATCTTTCCTGAAAACCGGACTGTGTGGCGGGGGTTGAACTTCCAGGTAAAATCTAACCGGATCAATAGTTGTAGCTGCACATGTTATAAATTTAAGTACCAGATCGTCATTATCAAAATAATCATAGGTGGCGATATCGGTATAGCTTACATCAGCATCTGCCTGTTGCATAGCCGTTAATTGTTCACTCAGCTTATCAGGCGCTATCTTATCATCCGAATCAAGAAATTGTATATATCTGCCATTAGCAGTTAATAACCCATTATATCTTGCGGTAGTTAATCCGGAATTTTTTTGCCGGATATTTATCAGCGGCAAATGCTGAAATTCTATTATTTGTTCGGCAATGGGGGTATCAGATCCGTCATCAACTAAAATTATTTCTGCATTCAAACCTCTGATAGCTTCCTCAACGCTTTTAATGGTATGTTTAAGTAAGCCTATACGATTATAACATGGAATAATGATTGAAATATCCATCATTATTTATTAATTAGTATTTGCTGCAAAATTTGGTCTAATTTACCGGTGATGTTTTCCGGATTAAAGTCACGTGCATTTAATTCAGCAATTTGCGTTGTAGTTCTGCTATCATATAACAGGGCTAATAACCTGCTTAATGATTTTGTTTCATAATCCGTTGCATAAAGCTGCCATTCGTTATCAATACACCATTTTCCAACAGCGGATTCTATTGGTGCAATGATAATTGTGGGGAGGTTGAGCTGACAATACTGAACAAATTTACTTGGATAACAAGTGGCAATCCAGGGCATGTTTTTAATTTCGGCCGGGTACGGAATTATCATTCCATCGCAATTCTCTGTTAAAAAATCAAAGGCATCAGCAGGCTCCTCAAATAGCCCAAAGCAAGTTAAAGTTTTCGGGAAACGCTTGCATAAGCGGCTTGTTTTTTCCAGGTCGCCAATAATTAATAACTGGTAATTTGTATTCTGTAAGTATTGCAGCAGTTGCTCAAAGCATGGTATTATTTCGTCATAAATCGCACCGGCGTAAGCTATGGTAAACAAGGATTCTTTTTTTACAGGTTTAGATGTGTTATAAACCTCTGGCAAAGGATACAGGAGCTGGAATTTTGAGGCATATTGCGGCCAGTTTTTTTTAAATGCGTCTGAAACAGTTAAAACTGCCGAGCTTGCGTCAAGAACTTTCTTGGTGTTTAGCTTCAACAATTTCACATTCTGATGGAAATTTAGTTCAAGAATATCGTCATGAAAAAAACTGATTAATGGTATCCGGGTTTTATTTTTTATGAACGCAGCAAAGGGAGCAAGAAACTGCCCGCTGATATGCGTTATCAGAATAGCCGGCCCATTATTAATAATGGGTTTAAGATATTTGCGGTAGTAATAGGTGAACCTATAATATTGCGCTAAACCTTTGCCCCTATATGGGGGCAAATGCCATCGTCTGTTAGGCAATATAATAGCATCCCACTGCTTTATTTTATCTCTGTTAGCTTTATAGGTGTTTTCATCAGTTACCCAAACAATATGATAGCCATCCTGCGATAATTTTTGTAGGTGCCGATAAAAAACCGCTGAACTTGCATGGGTATTTACCGGAGCAGTTTCAGATATAAAATATATAGTAGTAAAAGACATTACTTTGCGCGCATCTTTATTTTTTTTATTATCCGCTGAAGTAAACTGGGTGAGGGCGCTACAATTGGATATTGCCCATTGAAATAGCTTACCTTACTAAATTTAGGGGGATTAAAATAATTGCTATGGTCCAAATAATCCTGGTAAAGCATTTTCAACGCCGGTTGTTCATTAAAGCTGTATCGATAGTGGGGTGTTGTGCAAATATGGGTTAAACTTGCATCTACACCGCTAAAATGATAAAATATAAGCGGCTGCTGGTTATTAACCAGATAGGTGCCATCAGAAATAGTTAGTTGGCGTTCATGCAGGTTCCAGTATGCCATATTGCATCCGGGGTGCTTAATTACAGCAGTGTCACCAAATAAACTGGGCACCAGGTTAAACCATAGCTGATCAACAAAAAAGCCGTAAGCTAATGAGATGACACAATGCTCAGCCATGCGCTCATTCCACCATTTTAGCAGATTATCCGTTACCTTTCCTTTTTTTAAGCCCAAAAAACCAAGGTTATAGATGCCGTGATTTAAAAAAAGATTCTCGCCTGGGAACTTGTTGTCAAATGGCAATGGTGTTAAAATATGTGGGGTAAGCAATATGGAGGCATTATCCCAAAATGCAGCCAGCTCTTGTAAAGGTTGATAAACTTTGATATCTGGATCAAAAAAGAAAACACGGTCTGATGAAGTTTTTTCAAAAAAATACTTAAAGGCAAATGATTTAATAGCGGTACTAAATTCAACTACATCATAGTTTTCCTTCATCCATTGTAAATTCGGTATCGCTAAATCTTCCGGATTAATTATGCCGGCAAAATTAAGCAAAGAATAATTTATCAAACTGCTACGCTCATCGGCCAGCACTAAATAAACAGGTATTGCCGAAGTGCGCTGTATAGAATCAGCCAGGACCTGTGCTTTATATATATAGTTATTGGCGCAAATGGTAAAAGCAATCATTTTTTAAATATAGTTCTTCTAACAGGAACCAGTCTGAACATTACTTAAAATATCCCGCAATTTTAGATAATCGTTGTGCAAGTTTATATGATTTGGATTGCGTTAAAAATAAAATATGCTCGGGATAATGTTTTAACAGCCATTCATTTCCCAACTCATTGTCATTTTCACTAAAATCTTTTAGGCTTTGCAGAAACAATTGATGGTCAGTATTTAAAAGTCGTTTCAAATATAATGTAACGTTTTTTCGTTTTTGTATTTTAAGCTGCTCCAGCACTTCTTCTTCAAATGGTTCGGTTAATAGTAGCGTAAGTACTTTAATCCAACGTTCAAAATGTACCAGCTCAGGCAAACTTGACCAAACGCCGGCATCGTGCCGTCTATAAACCGCCATTGTTTGCGGGAAAAATTTAATCTTTCCTTTCTCTGCATTAAGCATGTGTAATACGTAATCGCCAACCGGCGATTGGCTAAGCCATAAAGGAAATTGTTTAACAAGTCCGCTTCTAAAAACAACAGAAGCTGTATGGAAAAGGTTGCCTTTTGCCAAATCCTTTATAGTATAAGTCATTTCTGTTGCAGGGCTTTGTAGTTCGGATGGAAATAATAATCCATCTTTTTCTACTTTAACTTCGTGACCACAAATTACATAATCAGGATTTGCTTCTAAAAAGTCTACTTGTTTTTGAAGCTTTAAAGGGTCTGTCCAATAATCGTCACCTTCTAAACAGGCAATATATTTTCCTTTTAATTGTGGATAACAAAATTCGTATGCGTTTTTGTATGCACCAACGTTAGCGGCATGATAAATTGGCTTAATAATATCAGGGTATTTGGCTTCAAATTCCTTTATTATAGATCTGGTATTGTCTGTTGAGCAATCTTCGCCAATAATAACCTCAAAACTGAAATTTGTTTTTTGCATCATTACACTTTCAAGGCTTTTTCTTATAAAATCGCCATGATTATAGGTAACC
>JAICMD010000314.1 GCA_025929405.1 Mucilaginibacter sp.
AGTTGCACGCAGGTATCATGAAAATTGAATGCCAGTACTGCCACAGCGGAGCGTTCAAATCAAAAAATGCTTCTATACCGTCATTAAACATTTGTATGAACTGCCACAAAGCAGTTAAAACGGAGTCGCCTGAGATTCATAAAATTTATGATGCTTTGGGTTATGATCCTGAAACACAAAAGTATGACGAAACCAAGGCGCATCCTATACAATGGATACGCGTACATAACCTGCCTGATTTTGCTTACTTTAACCACTCGCAGCACGTAAAAGTGGGCGGTATTAAATGCCAGCAATGCCACGGCCCGGTTGAAACCATGAAAGAGGTTTACCAATACTCGCCACTAACCATGAAATGGTGTATACAGTGCCATAAACGTACAGACATTAACATGAAAGGTAATGGTTACTACGAAAAAATGGTTGCGGTACACGATCTGATTAAAAAAGGCGGTAAAGTTACCGAAGCCATGATGGGCGGTATAGAGTGCGGCAAGTGCCACTATTAATAAATTGGGCCGGGAAGCAAGATTGAAGAACCTAAACAGGTTTGAACTCTTGAAAATGGCTTAGTATAAATAATGACAAGGTTTTTAAAGATATATTGTAAATAAAATAATCTTGATTCTTGAATCTCGATTCTTGACTCTAACAACATATAGCTTAAATGGATAGCAATAAAAAATACTGGAAAGGTTTAGAGGAGCTAAACAACACACCGGAATTTGTTGAGAAAAACAAAAACGAATTCGCTGAACCTATTCCTATCGAAGATGTTTTAAGCGGAAATGGATTGATGGGGAAAACCCCGCGTCGGGACTTTTTAAAAGCGGTAGGTTTTGGCGTTGGTGCCGTTACCCTGGCTGCTTGTCAAAAAGTGCCGGTACATAAATCTATCCCATACCTTATTAAACCTGAAGAGGTTACGCCGGGTGTAGCTAACTACTATACCTCAACTTACAATGGCCATGCCATTTTGGTTAAAACCCGCGAGGGCCGCCCAATTAAAGTTGAAGGTAACCCTAAGGATATCATGAGCAAAGGCGGCTTGAGCGCGCAGGCACAGGCATCAGTATTGGACCTATATGATGTTACCCGTTTAAAAGGCCCCGCACGTGATGGTAGTGATGCCACCTGGAGCGATGTTGACGCATTTGTAAAAAGCGAACTTGCAGCTATAGCTGCCGAGGGTAAACAAATACGTTTAATCACTTCAACCATAAGCAGCCCATCTACATTAGGTGTTATTGCTGATTTTATTGCAAAGTACCCTACTGCAAAGCATATTAATTACGACGCAGTATCATATACCGGTATAATACAAGCCAACCAAAACAGCTTTGGTAAAGCAGTATTACCTCATTATAATTTTGATAAAGCTGACGTTATTGTAAGCTTCGGCGCTGATTTTCTGGGTAGCTGGATATCGCCAAGCGAGTTTACTACACAATACGCGCAAAACCGTAATAACCAGTCGTTAAAAAATAAAAAAATGTCGCGCCATATCCAGTTTGAAACTGGTATGAGCTTAACCGGCACCAATGCTGACGTACGTATACCTGTAAAACCATCAGAAGAAGGTATTGCATTAGTAAATTTATATAATGCTATTAGCGGTACAACATTAGCCGGCAGTAAAAAGTTAACCAATAATGCTGCTAACAATGCTATAATTATTGCTGCTAAAGAATTACAGCAAGCTAAAGGCAGAGCGTTAGTAGTTAGCGGATCAAACGATGTTGCTACACAGGTTTTGGTAAATGCCATTAACTCATTATTAGGCAGCTACGGTACCACTATTGATCTGGATAATTATTCAAACCAATATGCAGGTAATGATGCCCAGTTTACTGAGTTTTTAAGTGAAGTAAAAGGTGGACAGGTTGGTGCTGTATTATTTTTGAATGCTAACCCGGCTTATGATCTTTATAATGCTGCTGAATTTACCAATGCGTTAGCAAAGGTTCGTTTAAAGGTGTCATTTGCTGATCATAACGACGAAACTGCTGCTATTTGTAATGTAATTGTGCCTAATCATCATTACCTGGAATCATGGGGCGATGATAACGCAATTGATGGTTACTATACCATTATGCAGCCAACTATTAACCCGGTGTATGACACCCGCCAGGCCGAGCATAGCTTATTGATATGGAGCGAAAGCACAACGCCTGATTATTATACTTATGTAAAAAACAACTGGGATACTAACCTGCTTGCAAATGGCGGTTTAAGCGGCCAAAGCGGTTGGGAAACCTTATTGCAAACTGGTTTTGTAAGGGCCGCGGCTAAACCGGCTGCACCATATACCTTTAGTAAGGACGTTAATGCGGTTGCAACAGCTATTTTAGCACAAAGCAGCAAGCTTGCTGCTGCTGATGACAAATTTGAACTTCAGCTTTACCAAAGCGTACCAATGCTTGATGGTAAACGTGCCAACAACCCATGGTTGCAGGAGCTGCCCGACCCGGTATCAAAAGTTACCTGGGATAATTTTGCAGCTATATCACAAACAGATCTTAAAAAATTAAACCTTGTTGAGGGCGATGTTATAAGCATTGATACCAATGGACATACCATTGCTTTACCGGTATTGTTACAGCCGGGCCAGGCAGAAGGTACCATATCAATAGCATTAGGTTATGGCCGCACAGCAGCCGGGCCGGTAGGCGATAACGTAGGTAAAAATGCTTATCCGTTCCGCCAGTTCATCAACGCTACTGTACAAAATGTTAACGTTGTTAAAATTACAGCAACTGGTGATAATATTGAGTTGGCTCAAACCCAAACTCACCACTCATACGAGGGCCGTAACGTAATACGCGAAACTACTTTAAAAGATTACTTAAAAGATCCATATTCAGGAAGCGGCAAAGGCGGCGAACATAAAGAATACGAAAGTTTATGGAACGAATATGAGCGACCTACCTATAACTGGGTTATGGCTATTGACCTTAACGCCTGTACCGGTTGCGGTGCCTGCGTGGTAGCTTGTAACGCCGAAAACAATGTGCCTGTTGTGGGCCGTGATGAGGTAAGGCGCCGCCGCGAAATGCACTGGATACGTATTGACCGTTACTATAGCTTTAATGTTAATGGCAAAGTAGTAACCGAAGAGAAAGAAATAGATAAACTGCCTGACACGAACAACGTATCCGTTGTACACCAGCCAATGCTTTGCCAGCACTGTGACCACGCTCCTTGCGAAACTGTGTGCCCGGTATTAGCTACCGTTCACTCGTCAGAAGGTTTAAACCACATGGCGTATAACCGTTGCGTTGGTACACGTTACTGCGCTAACAACTGCCCATACAAAGTGCGCCGTTTTAACTGGTTTAACTACTGGAACGATTCGCGCTTTGATAACTACCTGAATAACGAGCATACCCAACT
>JAICMD010000325.1 GCA_025929405.1 Mucilaginibacter sp.
GTGTTAAAAAGCATTCAGGACTTTCCTCAAGTAATTTTGAAGGATTTGTTAAAAAAGATGACGGAACCTACGAGACACCTGGTTTCGCGACAGCAAAAAACAAATTCTATATTAATATAAACGGAGGAGTATCTGATTTTAACGTGACAAGATATTAAGCTTAATTGGTTTTGATAATGTAGGCATTTGCCAGGTTATCATACCATTGCTGTTTGTATTCGCTAAATAGCATGCTTAAATAAGGCACTAACAAAACCAACGATAATATTGAGCCCAAATTGCGGCCTGCCGACCTGATGAATCCAATTTTTTGACCATTGGCATCAACCACCCGCAGGCCGCATATTTTTTTACCTATACTGCCTTTCCAGCCGGTAAGTTCAAATAAAGTATTGTAAACTAAATATGTGGCATAAAATACGCCCTGTATTAATAGTACCGTATCAGGCGGCGGCATTATAAACTGGCCATTTGTTATTGTAGGTAAGGTTAAAAATCCAAGCTTAACCGCAGTGCCTTCAATAATTAAAAACAATATAATGTAATCAATAAAAAAAGCCAGTATGCGCCAGCCCGCTCCGGCTAAATTATCTTCGGTAGGGAAATAAATGCCTTTGGTTTCAAAATAATCATAAAGCTCGGGTAATTCCGAAGCGTACACCCATTCGTTAGTTGGTGTTAATATCTGGGTATGTATATCAATATCGCGTGCAACAAGTTCATCAAAGCTGTATGGCCCCGATTGTATGCCGTCCTCTAAAGTGTAATATTCGTTATTCATTTGGCAGTTAAAATCAATTCACCCTGTTCATTTCTTCCAGGTAAGCCTGTGTGGTTTGGCATATTTCCATATGGTTGCCTCTAACCCAATTTAAGTTAATGGCAATTTGTTTCCCATAATCTGTTTCTTCTTTCAGGTCGATAACCATTTTTGCCCGGCGGCCTTGTTCAAAATTAATGGCTGCAATATCGCGCCAGCTTATCTCAACCTTGCGTATATAATCAGCAATGCCGGTTTCATTAAGTTCAAGTGCCGGTTTATTTTGCAAGGCAGGCAACAACCGATTGACAAAAATAAATATCATCTGGGCTATGAATATAAGGTCGGCTGTAGCAATAATAAGCCAACTTACTGTTATATGTTCTAAATAAGCGGTTTTAAGATTGGTGGCAGTAATAACTAAAAACACCAACGGCACTACAATGCGCGTTAAGGCAGATTGAGTATTGTAGGAATATTTAATGGTTTCGTACACGGGTTAAAAGTAGTGATATTTTAACAATTAGGTTATTAACCATACAATAACATATTTGTATTTTTGCACTTAAAATATTTGTGCATGAGTGTTGATGCTGCCGGGCTGCAAGGCCGTTACTGTAATTCGTTATTTCAATATTCGCGGTTTGTAACGCGCGAGGTCTTTATTGGCGATGTGCCCATGGGCGGCAACAACCCTATACGCATACAAAGTATGACAACCACCGACACCATGGATACCATTGGTACGGTTGAGCAAACCATCCGTATGGTTAATGCCGGATGCGAATATGTACGTATTACTGCTCCAAGTATTAAAGAGGCGCAAAACCTGGCCGAGATTAAAAAGGAACTTCGTGCCCGTGGTTGCAATGTACCGCTGGTAGCCGATATACATTTTACACCAAACGCTGCCGAAGTTGCCGCACGTATTGTTGAAAAAGTACGCGTAAACCCCGGCAACTATGCCGATAAAAAGAAATTTGACCAACTTGACTATACTGATCTTGAATACCGTGCCGAACTGGAACGCATTTATCAAAAATTTGCGCCATTAGTAAAAGTTTGTAAAGAGTATGGCACTGCAATGCGTATAGGTACTAATCATGGGTCATTGTCTGATAGGATCATGAGCCGTTATGGTGATACGCCGCAGGGCATGGTGGAGTCGGCAATGGAGTTTATGCGGATGTGCGAGTTGCTGGATTATCGCAGCCTGGTGGTTTCCATGAAATCAAGCAACCCGCAGGTAATGGTGCAAGCCTACCGCTTACTGGTTGAAACCATGGTTGCCGAGGGTATGAATTACCCGCTGCATCTGGGCGTTACTGAGGCAGGGGATGGTGAAGACGGCCGTATAAAATCAGCAGTGGGAATAGGTACTTTACTGGAAGATGGCCTTGGCGATACCGTACGTGTATCATTAACCGAAGAACCCGAAGCTGAAGCACCCGTGGCGATGGCACTTGTAAACCGCTACTCTATGCGAAAAGCAGAAAGCGAAAAGCAAAAAGAAAATGAGCTTTCAGCTTTCGACTTTCAGCCTTCAGTTCACAGCCCCTACGAATACAAAAAACGCGAAACTTACGAGGCTAATGCCTTTATAGGCGGGCACATGGTGCCGCGTGTGGTGGCTGATATTTCAAAATCTAATTTAAAAGATCCGGCAATATTGAGCGCGGCGGGCTATTTGTATTCACCTGTGCTGGATAAATATAATATGGCCGAACAATCGGTTGATTTTGTTTATCTGGCGGATGAATTGCCATCATTTACGCTACCCGGCAACTTAAAGCAACTATACAATTATGCCACATGGCAAAAATTGACAGATAAAACCCTTTGTCATCCGTTATTTACTTTGCAGCAATATATTGCTCCTGACGCCGACCGTTCATCTGCCTTAAATCTTGTCATTATAAAACCTGCGGATATTGATACAGATGCGTTTGGCGCATTACCTTCTGACCATTCGCTTGTACTTGTTTTGGAAACCGATGCCCTGCATGGTATGGCCGATCAGCGCGCCTTCTTTTTTAAACTGGAAAAATTACAGTTGGATGTGCCGGTGATTGTGAAGAGGAGTTACGATTTTGAAAGCCAAAAGTCAAAAGTCAAAAGTCAAAACCTGTCTGAGGTAGAACTCACAACTCACAACTCACAACTCACAACTGAATTACAA
>JAICMD010000202.1 GCA_025929405.1 Mucilaginibacter sp.
CAATCACCAACCTCTAATCACTATTTTTATTTTGGATTTTTACTTTTGAATTATTTCACTACATTTGCACCTCTTTTGTAAGAAGTATAAAGAAATGAAAAAAGATCTGCACCCATCAAATTATAGATTAGTAGTATTTAAAGATATGTCAAACGACTATTCTTTTATCACTAAATCATGCATCGATACCCGTGAAACAGTTAAATGGGAGGATGGCAACGAATATCCATTAGTAAAATTAGAGATATCACATACCTCGCATCCGTTCTACACCGGTAAAATGAAACTGGTTGATACCGCGGGCCGTATCGATAAATTCCGCAGCCGTTATAACAAAGCTTAATTTTAGGCTGTTAATAAAATATTTACAAGTCTCCCGATTACTTCGGGAGACTTTTTTATTTTTGTTGCATGGCAATTATCCTGTTTGACGATAACGCGCACAAAACCTTACTGCCTTTAACCTATACCCGCCCCGTTGCCGATTTGCGCATTGGTATATTAACCATTGCCGAAAAATGGGCAAAGCATCTTAACAGCGACTATTCATTTTATACCCAGCCTTATTTGCAGGCCAAGTTCCCGGTAAGTTATGGGGCCGATAATATTTTTATTAATGGTTCAGTTTGCCCTGATGATAGCCTGGTAATTGCCATACAACGACTAAAGGAAGGCGAAGCTTTAAAATACAATGATTTGCTGGTAGCTGTTAAAGGATCTAAGCATCACGATTTTAAAACGGATGCCAAACTTGACAGGGTTATTGCGTACACGCATCAAACCGTTGTTATAAAACATCCTGAGGATATTTTTAAGTATAATGATGTTGAACTGCGTAAGGATTTTACACTATTAACCAAAGGGCGCACCAGCGCAACCATAAGTAGTACCAACACCATTATTGGTAATGATTTTTTTGCCGAAGAAGGCGCCATAGCAGAATGCTGCACTTTTAATACTACTTCGGGCCCAATATACCTGGGCCATGATACCGAAGTTTGGGAAGGTAGCCATATACGCGGCTCGTTTGCCTTATGCGAACATTCGCAGGTTAAAATGGGAGCAAAAATTTATGGGGCTACTACCATCGGTCCGCACTCAAGGGTGGGTGGCGAGATAAGTAACGCTGTAATATGGGGTTATTCATCCAAGGGACATGATGGCTTTTTGGGGAATGCAGTAGTAGGCGAGTGGTGCAATATGGGTGCCGACAGTAATAACTCCAACCTTAAAAATAACTATGCCGAAGTGAAGCTTTGGGATTACGCCACCGGGCATTTCCGTAAAACAGGATTGCAGTTTTGCGGCCTTATTATGGCCGATCATTCCAAATGCGGCATCAATACCATGTTTAATACCGGCACGGTAGTAGGTGTAAGCGCCAATGTTTTTGGCAGTGGTATGCCTGCCAACTTTGTAGCCGATTTTGCCTGGGGTGGTGCGCAGGGTTTTGAAACCTATTCGCTGCCTAAAATGTTTGAAACCGCGGAAAAAGTTTACCCGCGCCGTGGCCGTATTTTTGACCAAACAGAGCGCGATATATTGAAAAAAGTTTTTGAATTAACAGAAGAGTATAGAGGGCTGTTTTAGCAGTTCATAGTTCATAGCCATCTTTATAGTATAAATTTAACAAATCAAAATACCATGAACCATGAACTATGGTCCATGAACTAATTTAAAACAATGAGAAAAAAAATAGTAGCCGGAAACTGGAAGATGAACCTGGATTATAACGAGGGGTTAAGTGTATTTTCGGAAGTGATAAACATGATCAATGACGAGGCCACCGGTACGCAGGAAGTTGTAGTTTGTAGTCCGTTTATACATATACATAGCTTAGTGCAGTTGGCTAAGGGTCAAAATCGTATTAGCCTGGGTGCGCAAAACGCCCATCAGGCCGAAAGTGGCGCTTATACCGGCGAGATATCAGCAAAAATGATCAAGTCTGTAGGCGCGCAGTATGTTATTCTGGGGCACTCAGAGCGTCGCCAGTATTTCGGTGAGACCAACGAATTATTGGCTAAAAAAACTGATACTGTTTTAGCGGATGATTTGAAACCCATCTTTTGCATCGGCGAAACCTTACAGGAACGTGAAGCCAATACGCACTTTGATGTAATTAAAAGCCAGTTGGTTGAAGGTATCTTCCATTTAGATGCCGAGCACTTTAGCAAATTGGTAATTGCTTATGAGCCTGTTTGGGCCATTGGTACCGGCGTTACCGCCACTGCCGACCAGGCGCAGGAGATACATGCCTTTATCCGCAAGGAAATTGCTGCCAAATACAGCCAGCAGGTGGCTGATGCTACTACCATTTTATACGGCGGTAGCTGCAACCCTAAAAACGCTGCCGAGTTGTTTGCACAAGCTGATATTGATGGCGGTTTAATTGGCGGTGCATCCCTAAAATCGCGCGACTTTACAGATATTGTTAAGGCGTTTAATTGAAATTAGTTAATCAGGATTGGTTAATCAGTGATTAGTTTTGGCTGATTGTAATTAATCACTGATTAACCAATCACTGATCACTATTCCATGAACTACTACGAACTATTGTTCACCACCATAACTACCGAAGATTACCAGCAGGACCTGTTGATAAATGCACTTGGTGAGATTGGCTTTGATACTTTTGAAGAAGTTGAATTGGGTTTTAAAGCCTATATCCCGTCAGAAGACTTTAACCAAGATTTACTTGACGAAACCCTACTGCCTTACCGCGATATGTTTACATTTAGTTACGATGTAAACCTCATCCCGCATAAAAACTGGAACAAGCTTTGGGAAAGCAATTTTGAGCCAATAACCATTGGCGACAAGCTGTATGTAAGGGCCACATTTCATGAGCCACGACCGGAGTTTAAGTATGAAATAGTTATCGACCCCAAGATGGCGTTTGGTACCGGGCATCACCAAACTACAGCCATGATGCTGCAACTGATATTGGAAAATGATTTTGCCGGTAAAAAGGTATTGGATATGGGGGCAGGCACAGGCATACTGGCAATAATGGCTTCTAAATTAGGTGCTGCAGATTTAATGGCTATTGATTATGACCCGATATGCTATGAAAGTATTATTGAAAATTCAGCTTTAAATAACATGATGAATATCAAATCGTTATGCGGGTCAAAAGAAGTGATACCTGATGAACATTATGATATTATACTGGCCAATATAAACCGTAATATTTTATTGGATCAGATGCAGCGCTATAGCGAGGTGCTGGCAGATAACGGTGAAATATATTTCAGCGGATTTTATGAAACGCCCGATCTGGATATTATTACCGAAGAGGCCCGTAAATATGGTTTAAAATACATCACCCATAAAAAGGATAAGGATTGGGTAGCTGCTAAATTTGTAAAGTAACATTGTTATTGCCGTAAAAACTCAAATCAGGTTATCACCGTTATATTTATAAAACTATTATTGCTTACTATAATGGTTATGCAATTACAGATTGCATTTAATGTTTGATTATTGCGATCGTTAATATAAACCCTCAGTTCATCGTATATATGAAAACTTACCTGGTACCTGTTGATTTTTCTAAAACATCTGTTCATGCTGCTGACTATGCTGCATCATTAAGCCATCATACAGATGTGGGGCACATTGTTTTATTAAATGCCTATTTTGTTTCAATTTACGAAACTATGCTGCCCACTCCTGATATGGTGCAACTAACGGAAGAAGATGTCGAACGTAACGCAGCAGACAGAATAGAAAAACTGGAAAAGCTAAAAAACAGGTTAATAAAGCTTGTAAAGCCGGGCGTACAGGTAAGCATACATTTAAACCGCTCACATTTATTACGCGCAGTTATTGAAAATATAAGCACCAAAAATGCTGATCTGCTAATTTTGGGCAGCAAAGGCAATAGCAGTATCGAAGATACGCAGATTGGTAGCCATGTGCTTGATATTTCAAAGGCCAGTCCGGTACCGGTTATTGTAGTGCCGCCTGCGTATAATTTTGAAACCATTAAACGGGTAGTTGTAGCCTTTGATTTTAAAATAGTTACTGCTACCGAACCGCTTGAGGCACTAAAGCGATTGATGAACAAGAAAAAAGCGGAGTTGTTGGTAGTAAACATTGACAAGGCCGAACATGCAGAAGGCGATGCCGAAAAAGCCGCCATAGCAGCCAGTCTGCACAATATGCTTGGCGATTATAATCCTACGTATTATTATGTAAACGATAATGATATTATAAACGGCATATTGAAGTTTGCTGCGGCTAATGATGCTCAACTGGTAATTGCATTGCCGCGTAAATACAGCTTTTTTCAGTCGTTATTACATAATAGCGTATCGCAGCGTTTGGCCGAAAGTTCTGCGGTGCCTGTGTTATTGTTGAAATAAATATCGCACTGTTAATATTTTTTGCTCAAATCCATTAGGTTTTTGTGTTTATTTGCACAACTAAAAGACATTTAACCAATGTCTTAACAAAAAATACATGAAGGTACATTTTATAGCCATTGGCGGGGCAGCTATGCACAACCTGGCCATTGCGCTGCATAAAAAAGGATTTCAGGTAACCGGCTCAGATGATGTTTTATTTGAGCCATCAGTTTCGCGGCTGAATAAATATGGCCTGCTGCCTGAGCATGACGGCTGGTACCCCGAAAAAATAACGGCTGATATTGATGCAATTATACTGGGTATGCATGCCCGTATTGATAATCCCGAGCTATTAAAGGCGCAGGAATTAGGATTAAAAATATACTCGTACCCAGAATATATTTATGAGCAATCAAAAGATAAGCTGCGCGTAGTAATAGGCGGTAGCCATGGTAAAACTACCATTACCTCAATGATATTGCATGTGCTGCAGGCTGCCGGTAAAGAATTTGATTACCTGGTAGGGGCGCAATTGGAAGGCTTTGAAACTATGGTTGGCCTTACCCATAATGCACCTGTAATAATTATTGAGGGGGATGAATATCTGGCTTCGCCGATTGACAGGCGGCCAAAATTTCATTTATACAAAGCCAATATTGGCGTAATAAGTGGCATTGCCTGGGATCATATCAATGTGTTTCCTACTTTTGAAAGCTATATTGAGCAGTTTAAAATTTTTATTGATACAATACAGCCCGATGGCAGGTTAATTTATAGCCAAACAGACGAAATATTAAATAAAACTGTTGCTGCCGATAACAATGACATCATTAAATTACCCTATGGTTTACCACAATACACCATCAGCGATGGGGTTACTACAATATTAAGCGAAGGCAAAAGTTACCCCTTACAGGTATTTGGCGAACATAACCTGTTAAATATGGAAGCAGCCAGGTTGGTGTGTGATGCTTTGGACATTAGCAAAGCCGATTTTTATAGTCACATACAAAGCTTTAAAGGTGCAGCAAGGCGATTGGAGTTACTTGGTAAAAACAATACCTCAAATGTGTTTAAGGATTTTGCGCATTCGCCGTCGAAATTAAAAGCTACTATACACGCGGTTAAAATTCAGTTTCCAAAAAGGAAACTTATAGCCTGCATTGAGTTACATACTTTTAGCAGTTTAAATAAGGATTTTTTAGCAGAGTATGCCGGTACAATGGATGAGGCAGATATTGCCATTGTATTTATTGACAGTAAAACCTTTGTGCAGAAGAAGATGGAGCCTTATCCTGCCGAAACCGTTAAGCAGGCTTTTTTAAAAGGTGATGTGTTATTTTTTAATGATACGCAACAGCTTTTAAACTATTTAGAAAGCCTGGATATAGCTGGTGGAAACCTGTTGATGATGAGTTCGGGAAATTTTGGAGGATTGAATCTATCTGAAATAACAAATAAATTACTAAAAATTAGTGCCGAATAAAAATTATTTTATAACTTTATTAACTATTGCGAAACCCCTGTCATAATTTATTTTAAGCTACAATGAAGTCATTAGGAAAAAAGATCAGATTACTACGTCATCAACGAGGATGGAGCCAGGAAGATGTTGCTAAAAAATTGGATATATCAATTCCTGCTTTCTCAAAGATCGAAACTGGAATAACTGATATTAATCTATCCAGATTAGAACAAATTTCTAATTTATTTGAAATGTCTGTTGTTCAGTTACTAACTTATAATGACCTTGAACAAGACCAAAAATTTGTAAACGAGTTGGAAGTTGTTAACAAAAAACTTACCGACCGCGAAACTGAAATAATAGACCTGCAAAAAAAGGTTATTGAACTTTTTGAAGAATTACGGCTTAACCGTATTACCGCATAACAAAAAGCCTCCTGAATTTTCAGGAGGCTTTTCTTTTTAAAATTTACAGCGCATGGTTAAGTGTTTATGTGCAAGCACGGCCCCCATGCTGTTGTGCAGGTTTACCATTTTCTCATTAA
>JAICMD010000260.1 GCA_025929405.1 Mucilaginibacter sp.
AAAACTTAAAAAGCAGGGCATGCAAAAATTGGTTTTGGACTTGCGGGGTAATGGCGGCGGATACCTGAATACTGCTACTGCCCTGGCAGATGAGTTTTTAACCAGCGGACAGCTTATTGTTTATACCAAAGGCATTCATGAACCCCGAACTGATTATTTGGCTACAGATTCGGGCGATTTTCAGCATGGCAATTTAGCCGTATTGATTGACGAAAATTCGGCCTCTGCAAGTGAAATATTGGCAGGCGCCCTGCAAGACCTTGACCGCGCCACTATAGTTGGCCGCCGCTCTTTTGGCAAGGGTTTGGTGCAGGAGCAGTTTCCGTTTAATGATGGTTCGGCAATTAATTTAACCGTGGCACGATATTATACCCCGTCGGGAAGGTCTATCCAAAAGTCATATAAAAACGGCACTGAAAGCTATCGAAATGAATTGGTTGAACGCATGAAAAAAGGCGAACTGTTTTCGGAACAAAATAATTTAAACGATACGCTTTTTACCAAACAATCGCCCTACCATACGTCCAAAGGTCGCAAAGTATTTAGCGACGGCGGCATAATGCCCGATGTTTTTGTACCGGAAGATACCATACAAAACAAACTATTGATTAGAGAGATTGCCGCTATGCAGCTTTATAGCGGGTATGTTATAGACAAGATGCAACCTTTGTTAAACAAGTATAGTTCAGTGGAGGCTTACCTAAGCCAATACACCGTTAGCGACAAAGAATTGGGCGACTTTATAAAATATATCTCGCAAACTATTACAGGTATTAACACCAAGGATATATCAGCATCAAAAGAGCTTTTAAAAACTACATTAAAAGCTTATGCTGCCCGGTTTAAATGGGGAAACGAAACCTACTTTAAAGTTATAAATGCTAATGATCCGGTTTTGAAAAAGGGGATTGAAGCGGTGAAGTACTAGGATTTATAAGATACAAAGATTATAAGATTTAATTGTTCACTTCTTAGAAATCATGACCATCCTAAAATCCTATAAATCTTAGTCTACTTCTGCCTGAACCAAACCTGTACCGGTGCGCCGCTGAAATCAAAATTCTCGCGCAGCTTGTTTTCAATAAAGCGATAGTATGGTTCCTTTAAATATTGCGGCAGGTTGCAAAAAAATGCAAACATGGGCGATGAACCTGCAATTTGGGTAGCATATTTAATTTTAACGTATTTTCCTTTTGTTGATGGCGGTGGATAGTGCTCAATAATGGGCAGCATAACTTCATTTAGTTTTGAGGTTGATATTTTGCGGGCACGATTCTCATAAACCTTTTGGGCCACATCAAGCACTTTTAGCACACGCTGCTTTTCGGTGACCGAGGTAAACACAATCGGAACATCGGTAAATGGCGCTATTTTCTGTTTGATCATATCCTCAAAAACCTTGATGGTTTTGTTGTTCTTCTCAATCAGGTCCCACTTATTCACCACGATCATGATACCCTTTTTATTCTTCTCAGCCAGGTGGAATATGTTAATATCCTGCGACTCTATACCTTCAACCGCATCAATCATCAATATTACTACGTCAGCTTCTTCCAACGCCTTAATAGTGCGCATTACCGAGTAAAATTCAATATTTTCCTTAACCTTGGTTTTTTTGCGCATACCAGCGGTGTCGATCAGCATAAAATCATGGCCATACTGGTTATAATGTATATGTATCGAGTCGCGCGTGGTACCGGCTATCGGTGTAACTATATTACGCTCCTTACCAATAAGGGAATTAATAATGGATGATTTGCCCACATTTGGCCTGCCTACAATAGCAAATTTTGGCCGGGTGTTTTCTTCAAGTTCTTCCTCATCAAAATGTTTTACAACCTCGTCCAGCAGTTCGCCTGTACCGGCACCGGTGATTGCCGAAATACTGTATATTTCGCCAAGACCTAAACTATAAAACACCATCGAATCAGATACCTGGCTGTTATTATCCAGCTTATTTACCACCACAAAAACAGGTTTATTGCCCTTCCTCAGTAAGTTAGCTATTTCATCGTCAAGATCGGTAATGCCGGTAGTAACATCAACCATAAATAAAATTACAGTGGCTTCCTCAATAGCAATAACTACCTGCTCGCGTATGGCAGCCTCAAACAAATCTGTTGAGTTGGCCACATAGCCGCCGGTATCAATAACGGTGAATTGATGTTTAAGCCATTCGGCAACGCCGTAATGTCTGTCGCGCGTTACGCCG
Source organism: Mucilaginibacter sp. (assembly GCA_025929405.1). Taxonomy (GTDB): domain Bacteria; phylum Bacteroidota; class Bacteroidia; order Sphingobacteriales; family Sphingobacteriaceae; genus Mucilaginibacter. Next base: position 2,213 of record JAICMD010000260.1, read on the forward strand.
CTAAAGTCATCAACAATAGCTTTACGGCTTTCGGTTAAACGGTTATATAAAGTTGATTTACCTACGTTGGGCCTGCCAACTATGGCTACTATGTTACTCATGTTAGTTGTAAGTTTTGAGTGGTGAGTTATGAATATTAAATCAAAAACTTTACCACGTTATAATATCAGTTGCAAAATTACAAATACTCAAAACTCATAACTTACAACTCATAACTTTTATTCGTACCCAAATTTTTTCAGGTAATTTTTCTTGCTGCGCCAGTCGGGTATTACCTTAACAAACATTTCGAGGAATATTTTACGCTGAAAAAACTCTTCCATGTCGCGGCGGGCATAGGTACCTACTATCTTCAGCATTTTACCGCCCTGGCCTATGATGATATTCTTTTGCGAATCGCGCTCCACAATTATTTCGGCGCTGATGCGGTAAAGCTTATCGCCCTCAATAAACGAAGTAACAATTACTTCGGCACTGTAAGGAATTTCCTTTTTATATTGTTTAAGCAATTGCGCCCGTATCATTTCGGATGCGAAAAAGCGGTCGTTACGGTCGGTAAGCAAATCCTTTTCATAATAAGCCGGATGTTCAGGAAGGTTTTCAACTACAAAATCCATCACTGCAGTAATGTTATGATTAAGCAAAGCCGATATAGCAAATACCACTTTAGGATTTAGTTTTTGTTGCCAAAACTCAACTTTAGCTTTTACAGTTTCTTCATCGCTTTTATCTATCTTATTTATTAAAACAGCAAGCGGCGCGGTTGAGCCTTCCAACTTTTTCAACACATCAGTTTCATCAAACTCCTCGTAGATATCCGTTACCAAAAGTATCAGGTCGGCATCTACAATCGAGCCATCAACCTGGTGCATCATACTCTCGTGCAGGGCATAGTGCGGCTTGATAACGCCGGGGGTATCAGAAAAAACTATCTGATAATCATCCGTATTTACAATACCCAAAATACGATGGCGGGTGGTTTGTGCCTTTGGGGTGATGATAGACATTTTTTCGCCAACAAGCGCGTTCATCAGAGTTGACTTACCCGCGTTTGGCTTACCTATAATACTAACAAAACCTGCCTTATGACCCATTGAAAAATAATTAAAATATTATTTGGACTGCAAAGAAACGAATTATATCTTTGCAGTCCAATTTAAACGGAATGTAAATTACATTTTAAGCTTAATTGGAGCACATTTTGCAGTTATGCGCAAAATGATAGTACTAACAAAATAGTGCGGGATGGAGCAGTTGGTAGCTCGTCGGGCTCATAACCCGAAGGTCGTAGGTTCGAGTCCTGCTCCCGCTACCTCAACAAGTTAAAAGCCTCAAGTCGAGAAGATTTGAGGCTTTTTTTATTGGGAAAGTTTTCCCTCAGGAATGAAATAGGTACACAATTCGGTACATTGTTTTAGAATATTAATATTCAACCAATTTTGTAATTCTAACAATATGTTTAGCTTATTTAAATGACTACTTACCACGGTAAAGAGTAGGCTATTTGTCCAGCATTCGTGCTTTATACCGTTAATTTAGATGTAGATTTAAGATATTTTTTATCATCAATATATTTTGATACATTTTTAAAATCCCTCTCATATAAGTGATGACTTGCCTTTTAATTAGTAAAACATCGTCAATGCTATATTCTTTGCCACAATCACAAAAAAGCGCTTACAAGCATCGTATAACCAGCTCATATTCCAATTAAACAACCGATTATGAACATTAGTCGGGTTTAGTGCAAAAAATAGTCTGTTTCTGTAAAGTTTTTGATTTTAACCGGGTTTAATTTTGACTAAAGACTAAACCTAAATGTTAAAACCAATAATTATAAAGATTCGAGAATGAAAAAACTATTTTACTTGTCTATCCTGATCTGTTTATCTGCCGCTGTGCATGCGCAAAGCGGTCGGTCGGTTTTGGATTTTGATCAAAACTGGACGTTTACCCTGGGCGACGTACCCAACGGCCAAAACGTCGATTTTAATGATGCCGGCTGGCGAAAATTAAATTTACCTCATGACTGGGGCATAGAGGGCGAGTTTAGCAAAGATAATCCTACTACTGTAGAAGGCGGCGCTCTACCGGGCGGTATAGGCTGGTACCGTAAAACCTTTGCCATTCCGCAAACTGATAAAGGCAAAATGATCTATATTGCTTTTGACGGTGTTTATCAAAAAAGCAATGTGTGGATAAACGGCCATCATTTAGGTTATAGGCCAAACGGTTATATCAGTTTCAGATATGACCTTACGCCGTATTTAAACTATGGCGGTAAAAATGTGATAGCTGTAAAGGTTGATAATTCTTTACAGCCAAATACACGCTGGTATTCCGGTTCGGG
>JAICMD010000099.1 GCA_025929405.1 Mucilaginibacter sp.
ACCATCACCAAAAACATTATGGAAGAGGTAGCCGCCAAGCTGATGCTTGCTTTTGGCAGTCGCGCGGTTGAACGTTTGCTGCCTGTGGTGGGTGCTGTAATTGGCGGTACGGCCAATTACCTGTTTATTAAACGGATAGCTTTAAACTTGGGCGTGCAACGGATGCAGGTAGTTTGATGCTCGTTCTTAAACAAGCATCGCCCATGATCCCGGGTAATTATCCCGACCATGAGCGACCAAGTTTTATTTATTAGATTATTTATACCGCGCCTTCAATTTTAAGCACATAGGCAATTTTGCCCGGGGCTTGGTCGGGCAGGTTTACTTTCAAGCCCTCGGTTGTTTGCGTAAAGTTAAGTTTACCCGGTGTACCCAGCATACTTACATTAGTGACTTTATTTGGCGTTGTGCCCAATGTTTTTATGGTAGCTACCTTACCTTCCGGCCAGCCTAACAAAGTAGCATAAAGGGTTTTACCTTTAGTTGCAAAACGCATGTCCTCAGCAGTAAATGCTTTACCCTTGCCCTCGTTAAACCCTTGTGAAGTAATTGGTGCAGCCCCTGCTATGGCAGGTCCTTCGCCAAAGGTATGCCACGGGCGTGTGCTATATATCGATTCGCTGTTAATGGCCATCCATTCGGTTATGCCATCAACTGTTGCGCGTTCTTTCTCATCCATAGTGCCATCGCCCCGTAAGGGTACATTAAGCATAAGGTTACCATTTTTGCTTACCACATCAACCAGCGTGTGTATAACGGTTGTTGGTGTTTTATAGCGGTTATTATCATACACCCGGCGGTCATAATGCCACTGGCCAATGCAGGTATCTGTTTGCCATGGTAATTCTTCTATCTTATTGCTTTGGCCGCGCTCAATATCCCATATCATACATTTGCGCTGCTGCTCGTCCAGTATCTTACCAAAAACACCTGCAGTTAGTTTGCCATGCTTTTTTATGCTGGTGTTGTATAAATGGGCGGCTATGCGCAAACCGGCATCGCTTACCGGCCATAGCGGTAAAGCAGTATCATCAAAATAAACCAGTTCGGGCGCGTACTTATCAATCAGGTCGATAGTGCGGTTGTAAAACGCCTCCATGTACTCCTTACTTGGCGGAGTTACACCACCGCCCCAGGCCCACTGGCTATGTATGGCATTATTATTTTCGCTGTTTTTACTAAGCGGATGGTTTTGCGCATACAATTCCTGCGGATCATAACCGTTCCACCATTTGCCGGCACCATCAGCTTTGGTTGTTTTGCCATCATAAGGTACGCCAGCTAACGATCCGTTCTTATCAGCACGCTGCGAGGTTTCGTACCAGCTCCAGGCATGCGAAGCATGCACACTCACTGCAAAGGGCAAACCGTTGTTTTTGGCAGCTTTTGCCCAGCCTCCTATCAGATCCTTTTTGGGGCCGATTTTGGTTGAGTTCCAGTTGTGGTACTTGCTGTTATATAAGTCGAAATTATCATGGTGATTAGCCAGCGCCATAAAGTATTTGGCGCCCGCTTTTTTGTATAACGATACGATAGCTTCCGGATCCCACTTTTCGGCCTTCCACTCGTTTATCACATCCTTAAAACCAAATTTGGATGGGTGCCCATATTTTTCGATATGATATTTATACTGATCGCTCCCCTCCTGGTACATGCCACGGGCATACCAGTCGCCGCGCTCGGGCTGGCATTGCGGCCCCCAGTGCGCCCACATACCAAATTTAGCATCCCTGAACCACTCGGGCACCTGATACTGCGCTAATGAGTCCCAGGTTGGCTTAAACGGTCCGGATTGTATTTGGGCTGGTGAAGAAGTCAATAAATTTGCGGCCAATGACCTGGAAAGATATAGCGATGATAAACCGGTTAAGCCTCCTTTAATTAATGTTCTTCTTTTCATATCGATTTTACATTAATGTTAATCTGAATCAGTTCTTTGGTGATATTACCACCCTGCGATAACCTGTGAGTGCAGGGCTGCCGTTATCAGTAACTTCGCAAATTAAATGAATGGTTTTCCCGGCAGCATCTGCAGGAACTTTTAAAGTTACTTTGTTCATATCTGTTGCCGAAAGCTGTATATCATTAGTATAGGTTCCGGCTTCGGTAAGTATCCACCAATTATAAGTCAGCTTATCGCCATCAGGATCAAAAGTTGAAGATGCATCAACCGTAATGGTTGAGCCTGCCTTGGGGGTAAGCACAATTTTATTAAGCGTTTTATCTTTATTGATAACTACTACCGGGTTGCGGTTACCTGCGCCGTTTTTGGCCCAACCCATCCGCGCAGCAAAATTGTTAAATATGGCGGGGTAAAACTTATCCTCATATTTTTTGGCTATAGCATTGGCAGCAGTGCCCGGCTGGTTACTGTAAGCTGTAGTAACACTATCGGCAGTAATGGTACGGGCAAAAAATCCGCCCCAACTGCCTGCGCCCGGGTTTTCGGTATCATTTAACCCATTTGGCCATACATATAAAAACGAAGGTGTATCGCCCTCAACCCCCCATTTAAATTTGGGATATATGGCACCAAGATTGCCGTGGTTTTGAATATTGGCAGCATACTGCTCCCAATTCTTCTTTCCGGTATTATTTTGATACAGCCAGGCTGATTCATCCCAAATAAAAAACAGATCATTACTAAAATCCTTACGCAGCCAGTAGTGCGAGCTTTGGTCAGGTTTAAACCTGCGCTGGGGGCGATCCTGGTCTGTTATGGTATAAATGCGCAATTTGTGTAAAAACGCCTTTAATTGCTCTGGGCTTCGCTCCTGCTGTACCTTCCAGATAGCCTGCGCAACAGTATTGCCGCTGCCCCATACCAGTACCCAAACCGGGCGATCATCTTTTTCATCAACAGCTTTAATGATTAGATCGGCTCCTGCCGAATTATTATCAGCACCGATATTTTTCATGCCTGATTTTTTGCTTCCTACCACCACACGCTTGCGCAAATAAGCAGGGCTTGGCCAATAGCCTATTTGCTGCCTGCTTTCATCAGCTAAAAAAGTTTTTTGCCCCGAGCGTTTTTGCAGATTAGGCAGATCCTTTTCATAAGCATCTATCAGCATATTTATAAATTCTGGATGTTCATCACCGCCATAATCGCTCCAGCCTGTGGTTGAAACCAGTCCTTCTATCTCAAAAAGGTCAGCATGAACAAGCAACCTTATCATTGATTCCATGTCATCAGGCTCAATGTTTATTGGGGCAATATCTGTTAACACTACAATACGCGGTTTAGGCGTAGGCGTTTGTGCCAGTACCGGTAATGCCAATGTAAATGCTAACGATAAACCAATGAGATACTTGTTCATGCTTAAATTTCTTATTTAGCTGCTGCTCTTGTGTACTGGTTAGCTGCACCCGGTGTAGGTAATCCGCTGATTATCTGCGCACCACTATCATGTGCTTTTGTTAGCGGAGCGGCAAGGGTTATACCACTGCCTGTAACAGGCGTATCAGTACCATGTGCAGTTACCAATGGTGCTTTTACGGTAACTGAGCTACCCGCACCATTACCGCCAAAACCACGTCTTCCCGGCGTAACGGCTGTAATAACCGCTAACTCGCGGTTAGTGCCGGTACCTATAATCAGGGTTTGCCCAACTTCAAAGCCTGCAACATTGGCAACCGGTATTGTTGTTGCACCAGCCTCTGTTGCGGTATTGATAATAGTACCGCCTGCTGTACCTACCGAGCCTATTTTTACTGTTTCAGAAGTATTACCTGTGCCTATAATGATCTTCTGTCCGGCTTTAAACCCGGTTACGCCCGACACTTTGATATTATTTGATCCCGCTGTGGTTGCACCGGCTAATGTAACACTGCTTTGCACGGTAAAATCGTCGCAGTTGCTGTCGGTATCATAACCATCCGGGTAACGACCCAAACTTTTATTAACCTGTGTTCCGTTTTGTGTAAATCCCCTTGCTCCGGATGCCGAGCCGGGAAGGTTTACAATACAGCCACCCTTACCTTGTACACCCTCTAAAGTAGCCAACTCGGGGTTGGTAACCGCGCCATTTGCGCTGGAGTTGCTTTGCTGCGGGCCATAAATAATAGCATCAGCAACAGCGTTGCCATCCATAAGGGCCAAAGCGCCTGCCGTAACCGACATTGGCAAACCAAACCATTGGTTTGGCTTTGCACCCTGGTAGCCTGCCGCTGTATTTTTAGCATCAATAATTGGCGCGCCGGTATCATGGTGTTTCGTTATTTTTCCATCAAGTACAATGCCTGTACCTAATGCCTGTACAGCATCGCCGCTATGATGTGCAAAACGGGTAGCCGGGCTAAAGCTTATGCCTGTACCCTGCGCATATACATCAACCTGGGTCATGTGGTCAAGCTTTAATGGGGCGGTAAGTTCTACCTCGCCGGCTTCACCTGTACCGCGCAGGGGTGCTGTTACCACATTTTTAATGCTTTTTATGGTGACTACTTCCTTGCGCGCGCCTGTGTTTATAGTTAATGTTTCGCCAACGGTCATGTTTGAGTTATCAGTAACCTTAATGGTGGTACTGCCTGCCTTTGCCTCTGCAAAAAGGTTTGATTGCGTACCGGCTTTACCTACAGAAGTTACCGTTGCCACTTCATAATTGCCGCCAATATCAATACCTATTTTTTGCCCTACTACAAAACCTGCGGTGCTGGTAACCGGTATGTTTGTTGAGCCTGCAGGTATAACCAGCCTTGCACTGGTTGAAACCGGAATGTATAAAGAAGTAACCGGCGCGGCGGCTGTACCTACCGACGAAATTTTATGTATTTCGCCATCAATATTAATGGTTTGACCCGCTGATAAACCTGCTACGCTATGAACATTAATTGCCGCATCGCCAACATTGGCAGGAGCAATTAATCCCGAAGCAGCAAGGCCGAACACATAAAATCCATGGCCACTAATTTTTGTACCGGCAGGTATGGTGCCTAATTTAACAGTAGTTACACCGCCCTGGGTGCTTATAACTTTCCAGTTAGAAATATCTACTTTATTAGCCGAAGCGTTGTAAAGCTCTACAAACTGATTGGTGGCGCTGCCATCAGCAAAAAATCTTACTTCATTTATCTTAACCGGCAAAACGCTGCGCACACGCTGCGAAATAATTTCAGGCTGGGTTGCGCCTGTCCAGTTGGCTGTGCCTGTTACATAACCTGTATTGCTGTTTAATGGCGCAGTTATTTTAAATGATGCGTTTACACTGGCACCCTCTGCAACGCTGGTAAATGATTTTGCTGCCGATGCAACCTTCCATCCCTTTGGTACCTGTACACTTAATTTTACACCTTTTAATGCTGATGTTGTGGTGTTGGTAAAGGTTACCGTAACATCCTGTGAGGCACCCGGTTTAAACGAGGTAAGCCTTGAAAGGCCAACCGGCTGCACATTATATCGCGCAGCTACAATATTTGCCTGCACGGCATCGGTAGTAGCTGTGCTTGGGTAACCTGTGGTCATTACCCCTTCGTAAAAAGTACCTGATGATCCATTACCGTTATCGCCGCCATTGCCCAACAGTATCCCCCCCTTTTTACTCATGGGCGAATAATTTTTACTTGCCGGAGTACCCGGGCGAACGCCGCTGTAAAAGGTTGTTAAATTGCCTTTTTGCGCGTCACCACCGCGCAGGTCCCATTGGTTATTACTGCCGCCATCCATAAAGGCGGAAACAAACTTCCACGAATCAATAGAAGGCACATCGTTTTTCTTGGCGTTAAAACCTGAAAACAAACCGGCTTCCATGTCGCTCATTATCCACGGACCGGAACCGTTGCCACTGCCCCAGGCTGTTGAAGTACCAAAATAAGTGGTCTCCATAGTGCCTGTGCCTACAGCGCGGCTATTGGTTGATGCGTTGCCATAATCAAAACAGCAGCCGCTATCATAATGCTTGCCATCAACCACATAATAAATACCTTCGGCCTCATCGTTTATAGCCAAATCGCGGGCGTTATTGTTGCGCAGGCCCATGCCCGGCATAATAAATACGCCATAGGCTTTATGCCCGTTAATGCTTACCGGCGCCATATCGGCAATGGGTAGGTAATCATACATACCTTTTGCTGTGCCTTTATAGGTTCCGGGAGGGGCTTCAAGCAAATCATTGCCCTTACCGCTTTGGTCATATACTTTGGTAATCACACAAAAATTGTTGGCACAAAACGCATCCTGTGCTGCTGCATTAGCATAACCGCTTGGCAATAGCCCTATATCCTGTGTTTTGCCGTCGGATTTGCGCCTAACCTGGTAAAGCGGACCATTATATGATGCATATAAGGCACGCGTAGTGCTATGCGCTGCCACACATGGTGTACCACCGCGGGCATATATATCACAGGCGCTTTCAGACCTGGCCAGTGCATGGTTGTTTTCTTTTTCGCCGCCAGACATGGCCATCATCATAATGGAAGCAGGCAATACAAGCGCAACCGAAAGAAGCGTTGCCAAACGATTTTGAGTTTTCATACTTATGTACTGATATGTTTTTTGAATGATATGTTTAGATATTATTTTATAAAACGGATGCTTTTAACATTGATGGCTCCCTTAGCATTTGCCGGAAACTTTACAAAAACATCATGATGACCTTTAACACCTTTTAAAGCGGCGGTAAAGCCTTTCCAATTATCATTTTTACTAACCGGAACAGATGCGATAAGCTTACCTTCTTTAAGGTCATCCAGCCAAATCTGCAATTTACCTGCTTTTGCTGATGATGCCAGCACTTCAACTTTGGCAGCGCCTTGTACATCGCCCAGGTCAACACCTGATATCATAAACCAGCCGCCATAATTTGAAGTATTGGTTACCGCATTTTCTTTGTTGGCAAGGGTTGCAACGCCAAAGTAATTGCTGTAACCTTGTGCAGGTAACTCGGTAAAGCCATCCTTGCAGATAAAGAAATCAAAATCGGCAGGTTTGCCTTCGGCAAACAGCCCTACACTGGTGCCCACCCACGAGTTGTAGCCTGGCTGTGTTTTGTCTAAACTAACTGAGCTTATGGGCTTGCCTACAACCACCCATTTTTTGCCATCGCCGCTGCAATAAGCAGTTAACTCATGCGCTTTACGCTGCACCTTTAGCCAAACTACATTGCCAAAGGTATTTGGAACGTGGCGCATAGCCGTATCCAATTTAAACACTATTTGTTTATTACCCTGATGCATACCGCTGTATAGTTGTACAAATACACGCTGGTTGCCGCTGGTTAAGTAAATACCGGCTTTGGCAAGGCTGTCGGTAGCGTTCATATCAACTTTGGTAACGGCAGTGTAGTAATGGTCGGTTTCCTTTTGCATTACATGGGTACGTTCTTTATCGGGTGTAAGCCTTATCCATCCCTTACGGGCTGTAAGCGAATATGACGCATTTGCCTTGCGGCTTAAAAAATGCCAGTGCATACCCAGTTCGCTGCTATTAAAATAATCAGAGCTTACACTTCGCCATAAAATGCCCGATTGCGGCAGGTTTGGCCTATCAATAGGTGTGCTTACCGGTGCCATACCCCACGGACGATCGCCATCCCAGGTTATAGGATAAAGCCCGGTTTGGCGGCCCATACCCGACCAATCATCACTCCCCAGTTTCTGATAGCTTTGAGCTATTGTCCACCAGGTGCCATCGGCCAGTTTTAATGGCGCGGCAATGTGGTTTGGCACCCTGAAGGTTGCCTTCGGATCAGTTATCGGTTTAAAGAAATTGCCTAAGCGCGTCCATTTGGTCGAGTCGGCAGTTAAGGCGGTAGCCTTTAAAACATATTGCCCGCCGGATACATCCCCGGCAGGGAAATAGTAATAAATGCCATTGCGCTTGCTCATTACCGGCCCTTCGGCCCAGCTATATTGTAATTTGGCGTTTATCCAATCAAGGTTGATAACTGAACTTGTTAATTGCCCATCCTTACCCAACTCCTGCAAGCGGTTAACTTTTTGGCCATTTTTAATAACCATATAAGGCTTGCCATCATCATCAACAAAAATGGAATTATCATATCCTAACGAGCCGGTAGTTGGGTTGGTTTCAACCTTTACCGGTTTTGACCACGGGCCTTTTGGCGAACTGGCCTTGCTGAACCATTGCCCGTTTGATGAAAAATATATCCAGTATGAACCATAAAAATAAGTTATGGCTCCCTGCCAAATTCCTTTAGATGGGCTGTCAGTAACCTGCGCGGCATTTTCGGGCATTACCACCCGGCTTATTACTTCCCAATGCACCAGATCTTTTGAGTGATAGATAGGCAGGTATGGTGTAAAATGGAAACTTGAACCGCAGTGATAAAAATCGTTACCAACTTTCAGTAAGGTTGGGTCGGGGTGGTCGCCGGGTAAAACCGGGTTTACATAAGTTTTAACCTGGTTATAATAAGCGGCCGAATCGACCTTTTTTTGGGCAAACGCTAATGTTGTTGCGCCCGATAACACTGCAGCTACAAATAAACGGCTGTAATAATTCTTCATGCTAAGTAATTGATCAAACTAACCGCACAGGCGGCATGATATTTTATAATTGGTTAAGTGCAAGCAAGGGACTAAACTTGTGTTAGTATCCCGTCTGCTGCGCTAATATAATGTCAAATTAACATTTACACCTAATAAATAAAAATAAACTATCTTAGCTATAAATAAACCAAATACCTACTACGATGAAACTCCATAATTTTTTACCGGCAACCTTATTATTTGCTGGCCTTGCAAGCTACGCACAACATGCAAAACCATTAATTAAATTACAACCGCTTGACCCTGCGTTTAATACCCTGGTAAGCAAAAACGCGAAGGCCGATATTTTAGCAACCGGCTTTTTATGGAGCGAGGGCCCGCTTTGGGTTGAGAGCCAGAAAATGTTCCTTTTTTCGGATGTTAAGGCAAATATTATTTATAAATGGACAGAGGCAAAAGGCAAACAGGTTTACTTAAAACCATCGGGGTATACCGGTAAGATACCACGCGGCGGCGAGTTAGGTTCTAACGGACTGGGCTTAAACACTAAAGGTCAACTGGTAATATGCCAGGATGGCGATAGGGTAGTAAGTATTATGGATGCCCCTTTGGATAAACCCGCGGCAAAATACACTAAAATTGCCACTGGCTACAATGGCAAAAAGTTTGACAGCCCTAATGATCTGGCTTTTATGAGCAATGGCGATGTATACTTTACCGACCCGCCTTATGGCCTTGAAAAAAACACCGCCGACCCATTGAAAGAAGCTAAATACCAGGGTGTTTACCGCATATCAAATGGTAAGGTAACTTTATTAACCACCGCTATAAGCCGTCCCAATGGTATAGGTATTTTTCCGGGCGAAAAAAGATTGATCATTTCAAGTTCCGATTCGCTAAAGGCCAACTGGTATGTGTATGACCTGGACAAAAACGGATTGCTTACCAATGGCAAAGTATTTTACAGTGCACAATCAACCGTTAAACATAATAATGGCCTGCCCGATGGCTTAAAAATTGATAAACAAGGCAACGTGTTTGCCGCAGGGCCTGATGGCATTTGGGTGTTTAATAGCACAGGTAAATTGTTAGGCAAAATTTTGGTGGATGACCTGGCATCTAACCTAAGCTTTAGCGCCGACCAGAAAACCATTTATGTAACCAATAACCATAGAGTGATAAGGATAAAATTGAGGTAGTTAAACCATTGTCATTCAGCATGACAATGGTATTTAAGGACTTTAAAAAACCTGTTACTTACAAACATATAGCTTACAACATTGTAACTAAATATATTAACCCCTACAAAATCTACTTTTATGATACCAAAATTGTATAAGCCATTAGCATTTGGCTTTGTTCTTTCATTAGCAGCTACTGCCTGTAATGCACAAACCGGCGCACCGGTAGAAACCAAAAAAGCGAACTCCGACTATAAACCAGCCTTTGCCGGCCAAACCCGTATAGGTAGTGTTGCAACCAAAACGCCATATACAGCTACTGTACTTAGTACCGAACTAAATGGCCCGTGGGGTATGCATGTTTTGCCCGATGGCCGTTTACTAATAAGCGGCAAGCCCGGCAATATGCAAATTGTAAAAACCGATGGCAAAATTGATAAAACCATTACCGGTTTCCCACCTGTAGTGTACCAGGGGCAAGGTGGTTTGCTGGATGTAAACATCGATCCTGATTTTACCCAGAACCGTATGGTGTACTGGACCTTTGCCGAACCCACTGAAGATGGCATGTCAACCCTGGCTGTAGCTAAAGGCAAGCTATCGGCTGATGAGACCAAATTGGAAAACGTAAAAGTAATTTGGGAGGCAACTCCCCACCACAAAAAAAGCGGAGGCCAGTTTGGGTCGCGAATAGTATTTGATAAGCAAGGCAACTTGTTTGTTAGCAGCGGCGACCGTATGGACGATGATATCCGCGTAAAGGCACAGGACCTGGATGCTACAACAGGTAAGATAATTCATATCACTAAAGAGGGTAAACCCGTAGCCGACAACCCATTTATTGGCAAGGCAAATGCTAAGCCCGAAATATGGGCATTGGGTTTCCGTAACCCGGATGGGTTTGCCATTAATCCTGTTACCGGCGACCTTTGGGAAACTGAGTTTGGCCCGCGTGGTGGCGATGAAGTTAACCTTATTAAAAAAGGCGGTAACTATGGCTGGCCATTTGTTACTTATGGTATTGAATACCGTGGCGTAAAAGTTTATGATGGTATTCAACAAAAAGAAGGAACCATACAACCGGTTTATTATTGG
>JAICMD010000239.1 GCA_025929405.1 Mucilaginibacter sp.
ACACTCATATTGGTACGTCGGGCAAGATCAAACTCGCGCAGGCGCACATAGTTTTCAAAAGCCCCGCCGTATGATCGTAGCAGCGTTTTTATAAACCTGTCCCATCCCTGGTTCTGAATCTGAAAATTATATAATTCCTCGTTCATCACCTCAAACCTGAAACGCGATGGTAAAAACACACTTTCATTAAATGACAGGTATTCATCCTGCTCCAAAAATTTAAGGGCATTTAATGTTTTTATAGGATCGAGTTTAAAGCGTGTACAAAAATCGCTGATATCCAGGTCAAAATTTAGCCCCTCGCCTGCTCCGTACGCTAACTGATAATAATTGGCCAGGTGATGATAAACCAGCTTTATCTCATCTATAGTAGGAAAATTAAGCACAAACAGCTTTTCCTGCTTTAGCCTGTCGGGATGATTATACAATAATACCGCGTAAGCTTTATGCTCATCCCGTCCCGCGCGGCCCGCTTCCTGATAATAGGCTTCCAGGCTTTCGGGCATATCCTTATGTATCACAAAGCGCACATCGGGTTTGTCAATACCCATCCCAAAAGCATTGGTTGCTACAATAATACGCGTGGTATTATTTTTCCAGCTTTCCTGCCTTTTAGCGCGTTCATCGGGGCTTAATCCGGCATGGTAATAATCAGCTTTAATATTATTGTCTGTATAAAACCGGGCAATTTCGGCACATTCTTTACGGCTGCGCACATATACAATGCCGCTGCCTTTTACACCATGTACAATATCCAGCATCTTGCGCAGCTTGCTTTCGGTATGCTGCACCACATAACTGATGTTTTTACGCTCAAAGCTTTTTTGAAATACCAGTTGATTTTTAAACAGTAGCTTTTGCTGTATATCATCCTTAACCTCCGCAGTAGCAGTAGCAGTAAGTGCCAGTACCGGAACTTCGGGATGCAGTTCGCGCAAATCGGAAACGTGCAGGTATGAGGGCCTGAAATCATACCCCCACTGCGATATGCAGTGCGCTTCATCAACTGCAATCAGGTTTACCTTCATATACCTGATGCGCTCACGCACCAGTTCAGACAACAAACGCTCGGGCGATAAATACAGAAACTTTACCGGGCCATAAATACAATTATCTAAAGCGATATCAACCTCACGCTTACCCATGCCCGATACGATGGCCATGGCATCAATGCCTTTGGCTTTCAGGTTCTCAACCTGATCTTTCATTAAAGCTATTAAGGGCGATATCACAATACATATCCCCTCTTTAGCTAATGCGGGCACCTGGAAACAAACCGATTTACCACCGCCGGTAGGCAGTAACGCCAAAGTATCATGCCCCAACAACACCGATTGGATGATATCCTCTTGCATGAGGCGAAAGGTATCGTGGTTCCAATATTGTTTTAGTATTTCCTGTATGGTCATTGTTTTGTGATGCAACCAAAACTATTAAAATGCAGCCATAGTTTTATTTTATTTTATGTAGATGATTTGGATTTATCGCATATAACTAATACTTTCGTTATGCAAATAGGTTATGAGAAAATACTGTTTAATTATATTGTTGGTTTTAGTCTGCACTATTGCTAACGGGCAGGGATATGACGGCACATAAAAAGTTTGTTATATAATACTGATAAATACCAAACCGCTCATCAACCCGAAAAACTATACCTGCAATTAGATAAATGCAATTATAGCGTTGGCGATACTTTGTGGTTTAAAGCGTATTTATTTAACGCTGCCACTATGGGCGCATCAAATAAAAGCCGTATAGCTTATATTGAGTTAAGCGACGAAAGCAATATTGTGCAGGTACGTAAGCTTGTAGTAATGGACAACGGGCTTGGATGGGGATGTATTCCGCTTTCTCCGCGCGACTTTCCGGAAGGCGGGTATACCTTGCGCGCCTATACACAATGGATGCGCAATTTTGATGAAAGCCTGATATTTAAACAACAATTTTATGTAAGTGATCTTAACCAAAATCATTGGCTTATAAATATTGGTACTACCATAGTCGATAATAAAGCAAAGTTGCACATGCAGCTTTACCAGCCCAATAAGCAACTTGTAAGCAATCAGTTAATGCAGTTAGGTATAAGGCAGGGCGACAGGGTATTACAATGGGAAAAGATGCAAACCACATCGCCCCTGGGGATGCTTGACCTGGATATAGCTATGCTTAATAAACCCGAAACAAGATATGCCTATTTACAAAAAGCCGTTAACGTATCTGGTGCCGGTATTCTTGGCACAAACGCAAAAAAACTTGATAGTAAATGGCCCGAGTATAAATTTCCAATTATTACTCCGCGTCCCGAAAAAACGGATGTGCAGTTTATGCCAGAGGGCGGCTACATGGTAAATGGCATTTTAACTACAGTTGGTTTTAAAGCCATTGATGAAAACGGCATGGGTGTAGATGTTACAGGCAAAATAATCAATGCTGCTACGCAACAGGAAATTGTTAATTTCAAATCAGTATATAAAGGCATCGGCAGTTTTAAGTTTACACCGCAAGCCAATATCAGCTATAGGTAATAGTTAATTTACCCGGCGGAAGCCAACGCGAATATGTGCTGCCCGAAATTAAATCGTCAGGAACGGCATTAAGTGTAGTAAATAATAGCCAGGGCGATTCTGTCACCATTAAAATAGCTTCAACGCCCGATATGGATGGCAGATATACGCTTTTAGGGCACTCGCGCGGGAACATGTGTTTTGCAGCAAAGGCATCGCTATCGGTGGGCAACAACCATGTTCAGGTTTTTAAGGCGGCCAAAAGTATTTTTGCAACAGGGATAGTTAAGTTTACTTTGTTAAACGAACCGTTGAATACGTTAAACGAACGACTGATATACATTGACCAACATGACGCCCTTACCATTAAAGTTACCCCGCATCAGCAAAATTATGCGCCTCAGGATAGCATAGCATTGCAGGTGGAGGTTAAAAATAATAAGGGCGAGCCGGTTCAAGGGGCATTTTCAATGGCTGTTATTAATGATCTTCCGTTGGTTAATCAGGATCAAATATCCATAAATGCCAGTGTATTGTTTGTTGCTGATTTGAAAGGTTATATAGAAACACCCGGATATTATTTTGAGGGCGATAAAAGCGTTGAACTGGATAACTTATTATTAACCCAGGGGTGGTCGGCTTATAACTGGAAACAAATACTGGAGCCTGAAAGCCCTGATGCATTTGCAGCCGAACATGATATAGCTATTACCGGCAAGGTAACCAACGTTTTTGGGAAGCCTACCAAAAATGCTGATATAACCCTTACGGCATTGCGCCCATTTTACCAGGCTGCTACAAAAACAGATGATAACGGACAGTTTATTTTAGGTAATCTGCCGCAAATTGATTCGGCTATTTACATCAGGGCAAGGAATGAAAAAGGCAGGCCCGGCACCAATGGCATCGACATAAAGCGGGTTGAAATGCCAACGTTTGCACCCAACCGCATACAAATGCCCTGGTTTATTAATACCGATGCTTTAAAATTGCAAGTTGCTGATACGTTGCTGTCACAACAAAAACTTATGGACGATTTGCCGGATAACTTAAAAGGTACTATGCTGAAAGAAGTAACAATTAAAGCAAAAAAAATAGTGCGGGGATCACATAACCTTAACGGCCCCGGCAATGCCGACCAGGTGATTGATGAACATGATATTGCTAAAGAAAAACCAATGACCTTGCTTGAATTGCTTAAAAAAACTGTGAAAGGTTTTGTGATAATGCGCGACCCCAGAGGCTCATTAAGCTATGCGGTTAATTACTCATCTGTTGCAATAATAGTGGATGGTTTTGATGTAAGGCGTTTAATTGACCGAAGGGAATTTAGCATAAATGGCAACCCGGATTATGATTATTATAAAAGCATGTTTGAGTATTATACCAGCGATGATATTAAAGGTATAGAAGTAATGTCAAACATATACAGTGGGTTATATCATACCACAAAAATAGATCCGCGTGCACGACGTGTCATGTCGATTTATTACCAGCATACATTGAAATTACCACCCGTCAGGGAACCGGTCCCTTTATGAAACGAGCACCGGCAGATGTGATTTATAAACCTATACCATCTGTTTTGCAAAAGGATTTTTACAGACCTGTATACAAAGTTAAAAATGCCATAATAGCTAACTTTGACCAACGAAATACCATTTATTGGGAGCCTGATATTATTACTGATAAGGATGGAAAAGCAACCATAACCTTTTATGCCGCCGGGCAACCTGCAAACTATACCATAACCACCCAGGGCAGTAATATGGATGGCAATTTGGGCAGTAACATAAGTAAGCTTGTTATAAAATAGTATGGAGATTAACACAAAAAAACCGCCTGTTTAATAGCAGGCGGTTTTATATTTAATATGATAGTGTTTTACTATCTTTTTTCCAACTCAACGTATTCTTTATTTACATCGCCTACATATATCTGGCGCGGGCGACCGATAGGCTCCCTGTTTTCTTTCATTTCCTTCCACTGTGCAATCCATCCCGGCAGGCGGCCTAAAGCGAACAATACGGTAAACATATCAGTTGGGAAACCTAAAGCGCGATAAATAATGCCTGAATAAAAATCAACGTTTGGATATAGTTTGCGCTCAACAAAGTATGGATCCTGCAAGGCAACTTCTTCTAAACGCTTGGCTATCTCCAATACTTCATCATCAATACCAAGTTTCTCTAAAATATCATCGCAGGCTTTTTTAATGATCCTTGCGCGCGGATCGAAGTTTTTATATACACGGTGGCCAAAGCCCATTAAACGGAACGGATCGTTCTTATCTTTTGCCTTAGCTATCCATTTATCGGTATCGCCGCCATCTTCCTTAATCTTCTCCAGCATTTCAATAACGGCCTGGTTGGCACCGCCATGCAGAGGGCCCCATAAGGCTGATATACCCGCAGAAACAGAAGCATAAATATTTGACTCGGACGAGCCTACAATACGTACGGTTGATGTTGAACAGTTTTGCTCATGATCGGCATGCAATATCAATAAAGTATTCATGGCGTTTACCACAACCGGATCTATCTCAATCTCTTCGGTACGCTGGCCGAAGGTCATGTGAAGAAAATTGGTTACGTAATCGTATTTATTTTGAGGATAGATAACCGGGTGGCCCAATGATTTTTTGTATATCCATGATACTATGGTAGTCATTTTAGCCAGCATTTTAACAATGCTTTGATTTTGTTCTTCCCTGGTTTGGTTGGGTTTTAATGATTCGGGATAAAAAGCAGATAACGAACGCACCAATGA
>JAICMD010000176.1 GCA_025929405.1 Mucilaginibacter sp.
AGGTTAATATGGCTCAATATTACCACATCAAATTTTACAGCATGGAGCAGGGCTTTTTTTAAGAATTTTAAACGACTGCCAAAGCCTTTAAAGTTTTTTTGAGGTAAATAGTGGGTGTCAAGATCGCTGTTTTTATCGTATGCCGACCATAGTTTAAAATCCCACCCATTGTTAGCAGATACTTTATTTAATGCATACCCTAATGTGCGTGTCATTTTTTGGATGCCGCCGGTTGTGCTAAAAGTTTGTAGTGTAAAAAGCATTATTTTTTTAGCCATGCAACTGTAGCTGGTAAAGGGTATAGGCTTTTGACCAATGTACCTTATTGTTTTTAAATTTTTTGATGATACTTTTTTGCGAAGCGTTGTTATAAAAACTTTCGTTACTTATTGCATGATGCTGCTTCATCCACTGCTGCAACGGAAAAGTAAAGCCCATTTTAGGGCGGTTCCAGATAGCGGCCGGGAGCATGTCTGCAAAGCTATCAATCAATAATTTTTTTGGTTGATGTTCATCAAATCTTATATCAGGCGAAATACTTTGCACCGCCTGTATAAATTTTTCATCTAAAAAAGGTACGCGCACCTCAAGCCCGTGGCTCATACTCATTACATCGGTATCGCGCAGCAACTGGTTTTGCATATACAGGTTAGTTTCAAACCACGATGCCTGATTCATGTCATAATGCTTTACGCTATAATCGCTACTATCTTCATCAAATAGTGTACGTTCTACTTGTGCAATATCCGTATTTAAAATCTGTGCTATATCATCAGGTACAAAAAGCCCGCGCAGCAACAGGTAATCGCCCATGTAGGAGTTATGACTGAGGTAGGCAATTTTTTTGTACTTATCTGCTTTTAAATAGCGTGTAGCGTTAAGCAAAAACATTGGCAGTTTACGTAATTGCTCAAGGTGTTGAATGCGTTTAAAAGACGGATATCCCCCAAAAAGCTCGTCGGCACCAATGCCTGATAATACAGCCTTTAAGCCATCTTCATGGGCATATTTACTAATAAACCATGAGTTTATACCATCAGTAGTGGGCATATCCATAGCTGCTATAACATCCGGTAAATGATCATCAAAATCCTGCTGCGTTACCAGGTGATTGAATTTTTGGCCGGTTATTTTATCAGCAATTGTATTTTGGTAAGTACTTTCATCATAAGCGCTCTCATCAAAAAATATAGAAATGGTTTTAAGGTTTTGCTGCTGTTGCCCGTTTGCTAATAAGGTTAATATACTCGAGTCAATCCCCCCACTTAAAAAAACTCCCAAAGGGGCATCGGCCATAAGCTGCCTGGTTACAGCTTGTTTTAAGGCTTGATGTATATATTCTTTAGCCTGATTGTAATTAGTAATAACGCTATCTCCGGCTTGTGTGGCATAATGTTTAATATTATACTCCCCGTTTGTATTCCAAGCTAAAAAGTGTCCTTTAGGCAGGCTAAATACATTTTTTAAGGTAGTATATGGTTCAGGTACATGTCCGTATGCTAAAAACCTGATTTGCCAATTTTCGGCAGGCTGGTTGGCAATGCCAGCCAGTTTTAAAGCCCTTATTTCCGAGGCGAAACTTAATTGATTATCGTTAATGCAATAATATAACGGTTTTATGCCGCTGCTATCGCGTACAAGGTAGGTTAGTTTTTTTTCAACATCATACAGGGCAAAGGCAAACATGCCATTCAGTTTATTAAAACTATCAACGCCCCAATGCAAATACGCTGATAGTATAACTTCGGTATCGGTATTTGAATGGAATTTGGCCCCCGCGTTAATTAATTGCCTTTTAAGTTCAAGGTAATTATATATCTCGCCATTAAAGGATATCCAGGCTTTTTTGTCAATATCAGCCATAGGCTGATGGCCGTTTGCCGTGAGATCAATAATAGAGAGCCTGCGATGGCCAAAACATGTTCGGTTTTGTTCGTCGATATAAATGCCGCCATCATCTGGCCCACCGTGTTGCAGGGCATTATTCATAATGCCTACCTTTTGGCGCAGCTCATCGGGCGATAATTGTTTTGAAATAACTCCTGCTATGCGACACATATTATGGTAATTACATGGCTTCGCCACGTAAGTCACATGTTAGTTATGTAACTTATTATTTATCAGCAATTTAAATTGATAAGAAATGCTGACTAAAAAACATTGTATCAAAATAAGCCAAAAAAGTGAATTAACAGCAAAATTTGTAGTTAAAACCGGCTTATTAATGCTACAGAAACATTTACTAAAATGGATAGCCCCATATTTTCGAGCCTTAATGCCAGTTGTTTTTGCGAACGATACGAAACTATTTCGCCTTTAATGCCTTTTAACGGGCCTGCTTTAATAATTATCTTTTCGCCGGGCTGCAGGTTTTCTTCAGTTATTTCCAACTCGTACGGGCTGGCCATTAATAATTTAAGTTCTTCAATTTGGGTTGCAGGCATAGAAGCTATTTTGTCCGAAAAGTATAGGAAGCGGGCAATGCCCTTAGTCATTAAAACTTCCGTTTGTTCCTGCTCAGTAATATAAACAAACAGGTACGATTTTATAAATGGTTCTTCAATCCATTTTTTCCGGTCGCTCCATTGCTTTAGTTGGCGGTTAAGCGGCAAATAAGTTTCAATGCCTTTTTTTG
Organism: Mucilaginibacter sp.; assembly: GCA_025929405.1. Classification (GTDB taxonomy): domain Bacteria; phylum Bacteroidota; class Bacteroidia; order Sphingobacteriales; family Sphingobacteriaceae; genus Mucilaginibacter. The sequence goes on from JAICMD010000176.1 coordinate 2,636, forward strand.
TTAATGCTTCACAGGCTTTTTTTTCGGCGCGGGCATAGGTATAAACCGGGTACCATTTACGTATTGCAGTATTTGCAGCCAAAGCCATGCCTTATAAAAAGGAGTTATTTAAACCAACCCCTTATATCCCACCATTTCTTTTTATCGGTATCAATATAATAGCCCGAGCTTTCATAACCAATATAATCCGAATAATAATAACCGCCGCCATGGCTGTCGCCGGTAAATTTGGTAGTATAAAAACGGCTGTGCAGCAAGTCCTCTTCAAAAGCATTAAGTACTATAACGCTATTGTTTAGCTGGTACTCCTGCGATATGCGTTGCGGTATGGTGGCTGCGTAAAATTTAGATTTACCTGAGCGTATTACAAATACATTGATATCACTTGACCGGATCAATGGTATTGAGTCTGATACCAGGCCCACCGGTGCGGTATCAATCATTACAATATCATACGTACGTTTTAAAACGTCAATTAAATAGGTCATTCTATCTGTATGCAATAATTCTGACGGGTTAGGAGGTACCGGCCCGGATGGTATAAAATCCAGGTTACTTTGGTTTGTTGGCACAATTATATCGTCAATAGTACTTTGATTGGCCAGGAAGTTACTTAAACCAACATCATTAGGTACATGGAAGGTTTTATGCAGTTTTGAGCGGCGCAAGTCGGCAGCTATCAATACTATCTTTTTATCAATTAAGGCCAATGTACTGGCCAGGTTAACCGCCACAAATGATTTGCCTTCGCCGGCAACTTCTGATGTAACACATATCACTTTTTGCGATTTTTCTGCAGCCAGGAAACTTAGGTTGGTACGGACCGATCTGACGGATTCGGCAAATACCGATTTAGGCTGGCTAAGTACCAATATTTCTGAACTATTCTCGTCAAGATTGTAAGGAAACTTACGTATAACACCAATTATAGGCGTAGTTGTAAGGCTTTCAACCGTTTCCTTATCATATATATATGGGTTTAGTACCCTGATAAGCACTATCATGCCAACGCCAATTAACAGGCCAAATACAATACCCATGCGGTGTATCTCCTGGTCATTAGGTGACACGGGCGTAAAGTTGGGTTGAGCCTGTTCTATAATTGAGGCGCCCGGTAATATAGACGAGCGGCTTATCTGCGCATCAAGGTCTTTTTCAGATAAAAAATTGTATACTTTTTCGTTAATTTCAAAATCACGATTAAGCCTAACCAAGTCACGCTCGGCCGTTGGTAAGGTTGATATTTTTTGATTAACCTGCCCCAGTTGTGCGTTCAGGTCGTTTATTTTTTTCAGGGTGCTTTTCATGGCCAGATTAACATTGGCCATTATATCGGTTTTTATTTTTTCAATCCGCTGGTTAATGTCCTGTATAGGAACAGAATTGGTTGTATATACTTTTAAGTAGGCAGTTCTTTGCGTATACAGGGTATTAAGGTTTGTTATCAGCGCATTCATTAATTGATCGCTGCTGCCTTCAATATTAAAGTTAAGGCTGATATTATCTTTCTCTTTGGCAAGCTGTTGTTTAAATACCTCAATAGAGTTTAGCTGCATTTTTAGTGCATCGCGTTGGGCCTCAATGGCATTGGCTTTAGTTACCTGTTGTTGTGCTGCCGAAGTAACATCCATTATCTGCGATGACTTTTTATAATCGCCTATCTCACCTTCTGATTGCTTTACTTTATTTGATATAGTATCTAACTGCTGGTCAATAAAATGAATAATCTTTGTGGCCGATTGCTGCTTGTGTTCACGGTCATAAGTTAAATATTCATTCATTATAGCATTAAGCACATCGGCTGCAAACTGCGGGTTCGAGTCGGTTTCCTGCAGCGTAATAATGTTGGAGTTTTTTACAGCCTCATTCATCTGCAGGCCGCCTTTAACCCGGCCAACAAAATCATCAGGGGTATTAAATTTAAATAAAATAACCGTATTTGAATTAATACCGTTAGGATAACCTATGGTAAATGTAGTAGGCCCAATGCTTACCGGGTTATTATAGTTAAACGTATTTTTAACCTGCTGCCCGTTTAATTGATAGGTTAAGCTAAAACTGGTTGCATTTATTTGTTTGTAGCTAATAAGATCATGATAGAACTTAGAACTATCAAATTGCAGTATTTTTATATTAATTGGTTTATCGGGATACGTCTCGGTTGTACGTACACGCCCTTCGTAAAAAAAGCTTATGGGGTAATTAAGGTCCTTTATAGCATTGCGTATTAAGCTTGGGCTTTGCAGCACAAACATTTCGCTTTGGGTTTTTGACGGCCCCTTGTCAGAACTCATTACATTAACCAGGTCGGATATATCTGATTTTTTTTCCTCAAACTTCATCGTGGCCGATGTAGCATAAATTTTGGGGGTATACCACAAATAGGTATTCGCGGCTATCATACATATTATAACCGATAAAGCTATCCAGTACCAGCGGCTGATAAGTATTTTACCAATCTTAAAGTAATCAAACTCCTGGTTAGGTAGTTTTGAGTGTAATTTATCAGCTTCTTCCATTACTTTTTGGCAATTGAAAGTACAAGTATTAAGGCACTGATTACAATCAATACCGGTTGAATTATAGTTGTAAAGTTTTGCAGCGCATCACTTCTAACTGCACGGTCATTTTGTGCTATATATATCACATCATCATTTTGAAGTATGGCGCGTGGGTCAGAATAACTTTTTATATTGCTCAGATCAATACGAAACGTAACAGGGTTTGGCCCATTTTTGCCGCGTATTATTTCCACATTTTTTTCGTTAGCTTTTTCGGTAATGCCGCCTGCAGCGCCTAATATGTCAATAAGGGTAGTTTGATCCTTAGTTAGGGGGTAATTACCGGGAGTTTTTACTTCGCCCAAAACGGTAACTTTTAAATTGATTATTTTCACCTCAATAAGTGGTTGTTTTACAACACTATCTTTATAAAGTTGTTCAATTTTATTGGTAGCTTCCATACGGGTAAGGCCCGCAACATGTATGCGGCCCAAACCGGTTAAGGGTATTGTTCCATCAGTTTCAACCTGAAAAGTTTCAATCTGGCTAACCATTACACCTGTAGTTGAAGTTGTTGAAAGTCCCGGAGGGTCTAAATCAACTAACGCTTTGCTGTTGCGCAGGTTTCGTATCTGTAAAATATCCTGAGGTTGAATACGATAATCACTTATATTTGCCAAATTTTTTTTAGCTAATACGCTGTCAGGAATTGAGCTTCGCTTTTTTTCAAAAAGTATTTGGTTTTGTTTATAAGCGCACGAACTTAACATCAACAATGATATTAATATTAAGTACGTTGTATGTAAAAATCGCATATATATATAAGCTTCTTAAATTTAATATTCCTCCTCAGCTATCCCAACAATATATTTGTTGTTGCTAAATTAATGTATTTTTAGAAGTGTCCAATTTAAAAATATCTTTAATAACAGTTGTTTATAACTCACAAAATACTATCAGACGATGTATTGAGTCGGTAATATCCCAAAATTATTCCAATATCGAATATATAATTATTGATGGCGGATCAACCGATGGTACGTTGCAAATTATTGAGCAATACAGGGCACACATCAACTTTTTTTTATCAGAACCGGATAAAGGCATTTATGATGCCATGAACAAAGGAATTAACGCTGCCACCGGAAAAATTGTAGGAACCCTGAACTCTGACGATTTTTTTGCGTATAAGGATGTAATTAGCTGTATAAGTGAAGCATTTGAGCAGTATGATCCTGATGTTGTATATGGAAATTTAGATTATATAAATCTGAATGGAAAAGTACAACGCAAATGGAAAGCCGGAAATTATAAAAATAACTTTTTTAACTGGGGATGGATGCCACCGCACCCAACGTTTTATTGTAAACGTGAGTTGTTTGAAAAATTAGGGGCATATAATTTGCAATATGGTACCGCGGCTGACTATGAGTTGATGGTTAGATTTATACATTATTATAAGTTAAATGTATATTATTTAAACAGAACTATAGTTAAGATGGGTGTAGGCGGCGTAAGTAACAAAGCCTACATTAACAGGTACAAAGCGTGGAAAAATGATTACAGGGCGATGAGGAAAAATGGGGTTTTTTTTCCACCGTTGGCAATAATTTTAAAGCCGATTAGAAAAATTGTACAATATTTTTAATAATTTGTAACAAAAAAATTACCAGATTCGTATTATCGGTAACTAAACTTAATAGTAGGACATGTTAGATTTTTTACGTACGCATTACTATCTGTATTATATATTTATAGTAGCCTTTTCCGCATTTATTACTTTTATCATTATTCCTTCTATTTTACATGTTGCCCGTGCAAGACACCTGTATGATGATCTGGGCCATTTCAGAAAGCAGCATGATCAGGGTATCCCGCGTTTAGGTGGTGTAGCCATTTTTTTAAGCTTTAATCTTACCATATTATTATGTAGCGTAATAAACCATGCTTTCCCTACCAGTTATTTACTTATAGCATCTATTATTTTGTTTGTAACAGGTTTAAAAGACGATCTTTCGGGGGTTAATTCAAGTACCAAATTTTTAATACAGTTTATTGTAAGCTTAATATTGGTAGTTATTGGC
>JAICMD010000173.1 GCA_025929405.1 Mucilaginibacter sp.
AAGCAATACATTGGCTTTGTATTCCAGGCATACCATTTAATTGATGAGCTTACGGTTTATGAAAATATTGAAACCCCGCTTATTTATAAAAGTATCAGTTCGGCCGAGCGTAAAGCATTGGTGGCCGACGCGCTCGACCGCTTTCAGATAGTAGGCAAAAAAGATCTTTTCCCGGCCCAGCTTTCGGGCGGACAGCAGCAATTGGTAGGTATAGCGCGCGCGTTAATAGCAGGCCCTAAACTATTACTGGCCGATGAGCCTACGGGTAACCTTAATTCCAAACAAGGCGAGGAAATTATGGAACTGTTCCGGAAGTTAAATAAGGAGGATGGCGTTACCATTATACAGGTTACCCACAGCGAAAAAAACGCAGCTTATGGCTCGCGTATCATCAATTTACTGGATGGTAAAATTGATTCATCGCATAATATTTAAGAATATGTTAACACGCAAAAATATCCTGCTTGTTTTATTTGCGATGTTTGTTGGTGTTACGCATGCGCAGCAAACCAATTACACTTTATCGCAATGTATTGATATCGCCCTTAAAAATAACCTGGCAGTTAACCAAAGCGACTTGCAGGTGAAAATTGCACAGATAAACCTGCAGCAATCACGCGAAAACTTATTACCTAATCTTTCGGGCAGTATATCGCATACGGTAAATAATGGCCGTAGTGTCGACCCAACATCATATACGTATGTTAACCAGCAAATTACAACAGCAAATTATGGTTTAAACAGCGGTTTGGTTTTGTTTAACGGATTGGCTATGCAAAACAGCATTAAGCAGGCATCATTAGCCTACCAGGCCGGCAAAATGGATTTTCAGCAGGTTAAGGATGTTGTTACATTAAATGTGATAAACGCATACTTACAGGTTTTAAATAGCGAGGACCAGTTGGTACAGGCTAATTACCAGTTAGACGTTTCGCAAAAGCAGGTGGAAAGATTGGATATTCTGGATAAGGAAGGAGCCGCTAAACCATCAGATGTTTTTGATATGAAGGGCCGTTTATCGGCTGATCAGTTAGGCGTTATCAATGCAAAAAATAACCTTAACCAGGCAAAGCTCTCCCTGCTGCAAATTATGAATGTTCCGTTTGATAAAAATATAACTATTGAACGTTTTAATGCTGCGGCCATACAACCCTATACAGCTACCGAGGATAATATTTATAATACTGCCTTAAATGATATTGCAATAGTAAAAGCAGCAACCCTGCGCCGCGAAAGTGCCGAAAAAGGGTTAAAGGCAGCTAAAGGTGCACTTTTGCCTTCGCTATCCTTATCGGGCGGGTTAAATACCAATTACTCCAGCGGCTCAGAACCTATTGGTTATACCAACCAGCTTAAAAACAATTATTCTACATTTTTAAGTTTGGGTTTGCGGATACCTATTTTAAGCGCTTTTCAAACCCATAACAGGGTGGCTTTGGCTAAAATAAGCTTGCTTGATGCTACTTATGTAGAAAAAAACACACAGATACAATTAAAACAAAGCATTGAACAGGCTTACCTCAACATGACGGCTGCTTTTGACAGGTATCAGATATTACAGGAACAGATAAAAGCCTTTACCGGATCGTTCAATGCGGCCGAGGCAAAATTTAATGCCGGGGTAATTAACTCGGTAGATTTTGTGATCGCTAAAAACAATATCGACCAGGCTAACAGTGCTTTGATAAGTGCCCGGTATGACTATTTAATACGTATTAAAGTGTTAGATTATTACCAGGGAAAATTAAATTAAAGCGCAAGAGAGCTATCCTATAAGAAATGCAATGCCAGATCACTCTTGTGCAATATCAAGACTAAAATAAAAAGTTGAACCAAACCCTTCCTGACTTTCTACTTGTATCTTACTACCATGATAGCGCAATATTTCGGCCACCAGATAAAGGCCTATGCCAAAACCTGATATGGTGCGCAACTCATTATTCTCCACCCGGTAAAAGCGCTCAAATAGCTTTTGTTGATCGGCCTGTTTTATACCAACACCCTGATCCCTGACGCTAATAATAGCCTTTTGGTTATCAATTGCACATGCAACAGTAATTTCGCCGCCCTTAGGGGAATACTTAATTGCATTAGTAAGCAAATTCATTAATACCTGGCCTATTTTTTCACGGTCGGCTTTTACTTTAATATGGTCACAATTTAAAAAACTAATTTTATGGTTCTTGGTAAGGAATTGTGCATCGCCAACTATTTCTTCAACCAGGGTTTGTAATTCAAATACCCGTAATATGAGTTGTAATTTTCCTTCTTCCAGTCTTGCCAGATTCAGGAAATCGTTAATCATGTGTGTCATTTTTTTGGTTTGCACATCAGTACGGGTAAGCGCATTTATAATAAACGCATCGCTGTTTCGTTTACGTGCTTCCGCAAGCAATATCTGCACATACGAGCGGGTAGAGGTAAGCGGCGTTTTAAGTTCATGGCTTACCATAGCTATGAAGTCATTTTTGCGGCGTTCTTCCTGTTTCTTTTCGGTAATATCACGTGATATTTTTGATGCCCCAATTATTTTACCATATTGATCTTTTACAGGCGATATGGTAAGCAAAATATCCAGCAGCCTGTTGTTTTTGGTTAACCGCTGGGTTTCTAAATGTTCAACGCTCTCTCCTCGTTGCAGCCGTGCCAATATTTCGGCTTCTTCATGGCGGCGTTCATCAGGCACAATATTAAATACCGATTTGCCAATTATTTCATCCGCTGCATAACCGAAAGTACGTTCTGCCGCATCGTTCCAACTGGTAATAATGCCCTCAAGGGTTATGCTGATTATTGGGTCGTTTGATGATTCAACTATAGCCGCAAGTTTGCCGATGGTTTCATTTTGTAACTCTATCTGTGTAAGCATGTGATTAAATGCGTCAGTTAATGATCCAAGTTCGTCCTGGCTTGTTTGAGTTATCCGTACCGAATAATCATGTTCTTCAGATATCCGCCTAACGCCATCTTTGAATGCTCTTATAGGTCTGGTTATGGGCCGCTGCATTAGTACGGATAACAAATAGGTAACCAGCAGTAACCCAACTAATAAACAGCCCGATGTAAGCAATAAATTGTTTAACTGCGCGTACATCTGATCAAGGTTTGAACGGATATACATCGTACCTAAACGGGAAGCCTCCTGCCTTACCGGTTCAAAGCCCACTAATGCATTGTCCGAAAATTTATAACCGTCAGTCTGTGGTGTCGGCGGTATTTTTTTGCGGGAGATGGTATCCGGATAAACCGCAAATACATGCCCGCTGGCATCATACAGGCATGCCGATTCAATATGTGGATTATTCTTTAGCCCGTTCAATATTTCGCGGGCATCGCTATAACTTTCAAAAGCAAGTGCTGCCGAACTATTGCCTGCTATAACTCTTGCCAGTGTGGATACATTATCTTTTACAGATTTTTTATAGCTTAGGTACTCAAACAAAATAAAAGCGCTGCATAGCAGTAAAAGCACAATAGTGCAGGTAAGCAGTATAGCGCTCATTATTTTGGCTTGTATGGAGCTTTTATTTATCATTAGTTATCTGTTCGTGCTATCTGCAATAGTTTAGCGCTTACTTCAAGATGTGCAGCCCTGGCCGCAGCCGGTTTAATTTCCATTTTTACATGGTTCTCATCTTTATAAAAGCGGATAATACCTCCGGCTTTTATAAAACCATCTGCATCACTTACCGTAAGCACCGGCAAATTTTGTACCTGCGCTAATATTGCTTTTAATTTTTGTATATCAGCTACGTTAATAAACAGGATATTGCAATTGCTCATATCGTCGCTTTCAGTATAGCGATGCACAATAAGGGGATGGCCGCCCATCCGCTCGCCGTTTACAAGGTCGTCAATATAACTTCCAAACGGATCATTGCCGGCAATGCCAATCACAAAAGGCGAATTACCCCCGCCTAGTGACGGCCAACGTACAAATCTTGTAAAATTGAATAAAAAAGCTGCTTTAACCTGGTATTCAAGCGGTGGCTTGCTTTGAGCATATATCTCCTGTGGATATGCAAACAGCAGGAGTGCCAAAGCTAAAATTATATGTAGCCTGCGTATTATCAAAATCTAACTGCTATTTGACCATAAACATTGCGTGGTATACGGAATGTTGCAAATTCAACGTGATTTGCATTAATTAAGTTTTGACCTGTAATAGAAAATTCAACTTTTTTTACTTGCCATGCCAACCGCACATCCAGATTGCTGTATTGCGATACGGCAGGCACGTTGGCAACAACCGACTGTGGACGGCCGCTTACGTAGCGCCCGGTAATATCAAGCTGAAGATTATGTACTATATCAAACATAGATTGAATGACTACCTGGTGCTGAGGGTCGGTGCCTTCATAAGTGGTATCAAAATCATGCCCGGGTTTATCGCGGATATTTTTATGAAAAAAGGTGTACCCTCCGCGTAACCGCCAATTACTAAATGCCTGGTAAACGCCTGATAGCTCAATACCTTGCGAATTGCCTTGCATGCCGTTTTGTATCAGGTAAGTTTTTGTACCGGGCTGTGCTTCTACACTATATAGGTCCTGATAAATATTATAGAACGTAGCTGCCGATAGTGATATATCTGTTGTTGGTTGTATACGATAACCCAACTCAAAAGCTACCAATTTTTCGGAAACGAAGTTAGGACCGCCGCCTACATGCTGTACATTGTCAGGAACAGGATAAGTTGGGATATGATAATCAACATCAATACGGCTGGGCGTACGTACGGCCCGCGATACGGCGCCCCATAATGTTCCCTGGCCTGAAGTATAGGTTAACCGGGCGCTTGGCTGCCATTCAAAACCGGTATATACATTATGAAGCAGCTTGCTGCCTAAGGTAAGCTTGAGTGCCTCGGGCGTTAACTGTATCTCATCCTGCAAAAAAACGTTGTACAATGGCATATTGCGTATGGCCGGCACAAAGCCTACAAAACTGGTTGTGTTTTGCGAGTTATCATACGTAATACGATATCCCGCACCCCAAACCAGGTGGTGTTTTTTACCCAACTGAAAGTAATGCTGCATATCCACATCGTATGTTTGCAATTCATCATTGAGAAGGCTGGGCAGATCGCGCCGCCATGTCCTGTCATAATAGCTTTGTACCTGTAAGCCTGATGTTGCCGAAAAAGTGTGCAGCCATTGAGCAGTTGCATTCTGATTATCAAAGCTACTTGGTCTCGGATTTGTATGTTCGGTACCCCATTCAAAATTGCCCTGCAACGAAAGTTTATCGGCGCCATCGCCATCATAATCCATGCGGAAGCCGCCTTGGTTTAAATTCCAGTTATCATTGTTTGGCTGCAAATTTGGTTTAAGTGTCGGGTCAATCTCATTCCGCATACCATAAATACGGTAATTGATGGATTTGCCTATTGAACCGCCATACCGCGCCGTTACATTATCATGTAAATATGTACCCGCACCGGCTGATAAGTATAGCCCTTTAGTATCTTTTGCTTTTTTAGTGATGATATTAATAACACCGTTTACGGCGTTTGATCCCCACATGGTACCACCCGGACCGCTAATTACTTCTATCCGGTCAACGTCTTCAAGCATTACGCTTTGCACATCCCAGTATACACCGGCAAACAGGGGGCTGTAAACGGTTCGCCCGTCAATCATTACCAGCAGTTTATTAGAAAATACGTTATTAAACCCGCGCGCACTTATAATCCATGCATAAGAGTTATATTGTGCAACCTGTAGGTTAGGCGCCAGTCTTAATGCCTCGGGCAAACTTTTTGCGCCCGATCGTCGGATGTCTTCATTGGTAATTACCTGTATTGCTGATGCAACTTCAGAAAGTTTTTCGGCATGCCGGGACACCGAAGTAACCTCAATATTCATTAATTCATCTATTGATAGTTTTTTAATACCGGCAGCAGTATATCGGGCACTGTCAACTTGTGCAAGAGCAATGGAGTGAAAAGCGCCGGCAATTAAGCAGAGCAAGAGGCACGTAATGGCCTTTTGAGGGAATGGCATGGATAAAGTATTTATGTTGAATATATATAAACAAAATAAGTATAAAATGGTTTTATAAAATGAAAATAGTGTTGTAAGCATACATAGAAGCAATTATAGTGCTATATAATAATCATGTTGGCCATGTTGTGCTCAGCTTATTGTTTTTGCGTTATAGTCATACTATCTCTTGAATCAGTTTTTATAGCTTAAATATAAGCTGACTTTATGTACAAATGCGTATAAATCCCTGAATAGAACTTTCCTTGTTATTTACCAGTAATTTCCGAACTTTAAAGGTCAACCTGCGAAACATCATTTATTATGCGTTACCTATTTATTTTACTTGCGGTTACGCCACAAGTGCTCCTTGCCCAACATCCTGCAATTGAACTTCAAAAGCTTCAAAAAGTAAAAGAAAGCGAAAAAGTTAGTTTGTATGTAGCTATAAGTAACGGTTATGCCGCAGGTCAGCCTGATTCGGCGGTCTACTATGCAAATAAAGGCATTGAGCTGGCAGAAAAACTGGACGACCGCCCGGGGCAAGCAGCATTATTAGTTGTAACAGGTTATATTAATGCCTTACATCATCATACAGAACTTGCACGAAGCTTTTTTAACCAGGCACTTAGCATATACCGCAGATTAAATGATGCCGCGGGTGTTGCTCATACCTATGATCAGTTAGGACTCATAGATGGAGACCAAAAAGAATTTGGAAATGCCTTAAAATATTACCAGGATAGCCAGGATAGCAGTGGTTTGATTCATACTTATGAAGACATTGGAAAGTCATTTGAGGAAAAAAGAGATCGTGACAAAGCGTTAAGCTGGTATTTGCGGGCGCTTGTTCAATACGAGCATCGTAAGCAACAACCGGAAGGATATTATATACTTCTGGAAAATATCGGTAAACTATACCAGCAAAAAGGCGATACCTTAACTGCTATACAATACCTTGATGAGGGTCTTCGCAAAAGTAAAAGACAAGCTGATGGCGATGATGAGTTGCATTTGTTGAATGATAAAGGACGAGTGTTAGAAGAAAGCCGTCAGGCAGGCAAGGCGTTAGAGACTTATAAACTGGCACTGGCAGAAGCAAGAAAATACAATCAGCCGGATGAGCAGGCAGAAGCGCTGATAGGTATTGCAAATCTTCTTAAAAAGCGCGATTCCAAAGCCAGCCTTCAAGACTTGCAACAAGCATTAAATATTGCTAAAACTCTTCGCGAGCCGAAGTTAGAAGCAAGAATATATAAGGCTTTGGCTGGAGTGCACCAGCAACAAAGTGATTATGAAGAAGCAATGATTGCTTTACAAGAACAACACCGCCTGGTTGATAGTTTGCTAAATGCTGATACTGTA
>JAICMD010000237.1 GCA_025929405.1 Mucilaginibacter sp.
AACAAGGTTTTACCTGTACCTGCATTACCTTGAATGGTTACTAGTTTAATATCCGGGTTCAGCAAAGCATGTATAGCAAAAGCCTGCTCAATATTTTTAGGGTAAATATTTAATACCGGCTGCTCAGTTATTTTTTCCAGTTGGTGTGTCTGACTGTTATAAAACCCCGAAACTGTTTTCTTTCCCTTTAAAATATAAAAATGGTTATTGGTATGCGGCTTAACGGTAAATTCATCTGCAGATATAAATTCCTTTTTATTAAGTTGGGTAATAAACTGGTCGTCAACTTTAGTTAGGGTGGTTTTTCCGGTGTAAAGCTCATCCAGGTTTTTGATCTTACCTGTTTCATAGTCTTCGGCATGCAGGCTAAGCGATTTGGCTTTTAAGCGCAGGCAGATGTCCTTGGATACCAGCACCACCTTTTTATCGGGATATTCTTCCTGTAGGCTAAGCGCGGCATTTAATATGCGGTTATCAGTTTTATCTGACCCAAATAACACCGTAGCATCAGCATGGTTGGTCTGATCATCAATAATCACCTTAAAATTACCTTTACCTGCGCCGTTTAATGGGTGCCACTGATTAACCAGGCTCTTACGCGAAAGGTCGTCCATTAGGCGGATAAAACTACGGGCTTCAAAGTTGCGGGTATCGTTGCCACTTTTCATGTTGTCCAGTTCTTCCAGTACCTGTATGGGTATGGCAACATCATGTTCATGAAAGTTCTCGAAGGCGTTATGATCGTACAGTATAACCGAGGTATCTAATACAAAAATCTTCTTCCTGCCGTTCTGCTTGGTTTTGCCGTCCTTTTGCATAGCCCTAAATTAGGGATTTCGGGCGAAAGATTGGTGATTGAAGATTAGTTTTTGCAGAGCAACACAAATCCGTATAAAAACAAAAATGGGAGCCGCCTCTTTCGATTTGATCTCCCATTTTCTGCCTCTGTTTAACCGTAGTCTCCCAGAAGAACCAAGTTTTGTGTAAAATTGACCGACCTGATTACTCTGCGCCATTAGTGCTCACGCTGGTTAGTCGCTATTATCTGTAAGTTTTGATCTATCTCTGTTGTATGCGATCCGATTTTTGTCCTTGTCCTTTCGGACACTAACACTTCGCTTTCGCTCAACTCCCATATACATCCTCTTTTTCAGAAATGCAGACCATCATTGTTTGCTAACGCTGATTGCTTCAAAGATCATTAAGCGTACTGCTATTCTCCGTAAAAAATATGCAATCCGGTTAATACCTCGTTAGTTAACACGCTTTTTCAAACTTCTTTCGAAACTTTTCATTTTTGTGTAACTCAGGGTTTCCCGTGATCTTTAGCTCGTCCGAAGATCCGCCCGATTCACTTTCTGTTTTCCTGTAAGGCTGTCAAAGTACGTCGTTCTTGATGATTTCAATATCGGGACATACTTAACATTTTGCAAGTTTTTTTTATGGTTTTTATTAACGTGTTGTTAACATAAAATGCGGAGTTATTAACATTGCACTTCCCTTGTTGTCATCCTGAGCGGCAGTGAAGGATCTTATACACTATGCATAATTTAACAAATTACTAATCCAACAAGATTCTTCGCTTCGCTCAGAATGACAAAGCAGTAGGCTTATCAACATCGCCCTTTACTCACAACTATCCTTTTTTAGCAAATTGTTTCTCAATAAAACCCTCCCAAAAATTCACTTTTTCTAAATTTTCTCGGTTAAATGCCGCCAATATCGCTTAGGAATATGGCGCACATGCAGCTTTATATTTTTACGTGCTGGGATGTTTACGCTTTTAAAATAGTTTTGCCAAAGGGATTGATAAATACCTTCATCCTCTGTAAAAGTTGTTTTTATATCGCCGGCTTTGCTAATGGTAGAGAAATCAAGATTGATATATTGCGTATCGTGCAGGTCATAATAAACCCCATAATTGCGGCGGGTATCATAAATTATCCATTTTTGATCGGCATAACGGTTTCTGAAATGTTTAATTAATAAGGGCAACACATTAAAATCAGGCTCAATGGTAGCATAAAAAGTTTCGTCCTTCAGTTTTTGAAAGCGAATAAAAGCCTCCATCCGATGCTTTTCGCGGCGCATCATGCGCACAATCTCCGAAACGCGCAACACATACCTGTTGCCATAATCTTCCTCAATATTTTGTGCCGAATCAAATACATACCTGATATAACCTATCAAAGTGGCTTCTTCGTTTTCTATTTCGGCCAAATGAGCAATGTATAATTGCTGCAGACCCGACGGGGATAGTTTTTGGCGCAAGCCTTTTAATACCCGGTTAGTATTTGCCTCGTTAGTTATGATATTCAACTTATTTTCAAACAAAGCAGTACTGTACCATTTTCCTTTTTGCAGTTTTACCAAAGTTAGTTTACGCTCATAAATTTCAAACACGACCGATAGCAGGCTTTCAAATGTACCGTCGTAAAATAAAGTTGTCATACTAAAACAGACTAAATTGGGTATGCGAATTTTTAAGATATTTACTTGCCGACTGCGCTAATATAAATTGCTTTATCTTGGTTCCGGTAAGGTCGCGCCGTTCAAACTCACGACTTTTACAGGTTATAAAATATTGTGCCCGGTTTATAGCTACGCCCAATTTCTTCAATTGTTCCCAATTTAAATGACCATAACTACGGGCGCTTACTATTTTTTGTGCCGATTGAACGCCAATACCTGGTATCCGCAGAATCAATTGCAGGTCGGCTTTATTAATATCTATCGGGAAAACATGCAGGTTACGTATAGCCCAGCTTAATTTGGGGTCGATATCAAGGTCCAACAGCGGCTGTTCATTATTTACGATCTCATTAACCTTAAATCCATAAAAACGCATCAGCCAGTCGGCCTGATACAAACGGTTTTCGCGCACCATCGGCACAGATGTATTTAAAGCAGGCAAACGGTTATCAGCCAATACAGGTACATAACCCGAGTAGTACACCCGCTTTAAATTAAAGTTCCTATAAAAGTAATTGGCTGATTGCAACACCTGCTGATCAGTTTCGGGTGTGGCACCAATAATTACCTGCGTACTTTGCCCGGCAGGTGCAAACATGGGCGCTTTTTTAAACAGTTTCTTTTCTTCCTGATGCAATACTATTTCATTCTTTAAATATTGCATCGGCTCTATCATGTCCTGCCTGTTTTTATCGGGTGCTAAAAGTTTTAAGCCCGCTTCGGTGGGTATTTCCAGGTTAACGCTTAACCGGTCGGCATATAAACCCGCCTCATGCATCAGCTCATCACTTGCTCCCGGAATAGATTTTAAATGAATATAGCCGTTAAATTTATGCTCGGTGCGCAGTTTTTTAGCAATGAGTACCAACCGCTCCATGGTATAATCAGCATCCTTAAAAATACCGGAGCTTAAAAACAGCCCCTCGATATAATTACGCCGGTAAAAATTGATGGTCAGGTCGACCACCTCCTGTACGGTAAAAGCAGCACGCTTAATGTCATTGCTTTTACGCGATACACAATAGGCACAATCGTAAATGCAATGGTTGGTTAGTAATATTTTCAGGAGCGATACGCACCGACCATCTTCGGTATAACTATGGCAAATACCATTACTTGCATTGCCCAATCCCTTATTTTCATTTTTACGCTTACTGCCGCTTGATGCGCACGATACATCATACTTGGCGGCATCAGCCAAAATATTCAATTTTTCTGTTATCCTATCCGCGTTCATACAAATTAAAAATACTAATATTTTTAGTATTTTTGATTTGTATGTTTAAAACTTTATACTCCTTTTAGTGGTTATTTAATACTGTAGAGAGACGCAACACTTTGCGCTTTAGTAACGTAATGTTATAAGAGGCACAAAGTGTTAAAGACTCAATGTATTGCGTCTCTACGTATATTTATATTATGGATGTTAAAGAAGTAGAAAGGCTAATAAAGATAAGCAGGGAGCACCCGCTTATGCCCGAAACTTATATTCCCTGGCAATTGCAACCGAAGCCTGATGATATTTTTTTGCCGGATATATTAACATCTCTACACGGATTGCCTATTTATGATACCCTTACTCCTGCTCAAAAATTAGAGCTGGGTAGGCACGAGTTGGTCCAGGTTATATCGTCTTATGCCTGGGGCGAATGCTTGTTTTGCGTATTTATGACTCGACATTTGATCAATTTACCGCAGGATGAACCGGAACACCAGTTTTTAATACGGGAGTTGATAGAAGAATTTCGTCACCAGGAAATGTTTGCGCGGGCAATTAAACAGTTAGGCGGCAAACCAATTAAGCAAAGCGGGCTACATAAGTTTTTCGGCGAATTCAGCAATAAATACCTGCCTGCCGATTACCTGTTTATGGGCAGCGTATCGGTTGAGTTGGTTACCGATGTTTATGGTAATTATGCGCGCAGATCGCCCAATATTTACCCCGTATTAAAAAAGATGTTCGATCTGCATAATATTGAAGAAGGCAGGCATATTCTATTTACTAAAAGCTTACTCAAAACATACTCAGCCAAAGCAGGGTTCATCAAACGTACCTTATATAGCTACGTAATATTGTTTAATATTCTTTTTGTGCGCACAATGTATGTAAAGCGCGAAATATACGAACGTATCGGGCTACCGAATCCGGATGTGGCTTACAAACAAGCGTCAAAAAACTTTAAACAAAAATTTGCAGCCAAATGCCTGGATGATATTATTGAATTTGTAGATAGCTGGAAAGGCTTTAATATAGCCACCCGCTGGGCATGGAGAATGATATTGGGTGCTAAAGTGTAGCAGTAAGCTTTACCAGTTCCTGATACAAACGCTCGGTTGGCAGACCCACCACGTTGGTGTATGAGCCATTGATCTTTTTAATACCTGTTACTCCCACCCATTCCTGTATGCCATAAGAGCCGGCTTTATCCATAGGCTTATATTTAGCTACGTAATGCCTTATTTCATCTTCGCTGATATGGCGGAAGGTAACATCCGAAACTTCATAAAAACAATGCTGCTGTTGTTTATACAACAGGCAAACACCGGTTATAACCTGATGGGTTTTTCCTGATAGCATTTGCAACATTTTAACCGCGTGTTCCTCATCTTGGGGTTTGCCTAAAATATGGCCATCAATACTTACAATGGTATCAGCAGTAAGCACAACCTCATTGCTTACATTTTCGTCAAAAGCGGCAGCCTTTTTTTGGGCAATGTAAACGGCAATTTCCTCAGGCTTTAAATTATCGGGATAGCTTTCGTCAACCTCTTTTAAAACAATATGAAAATCCAGATCCATCAGCTTTAGCAGTTCCTGCCTGCGCGGAGATTTTGATGCGA
>JAICMD010000343.1 GCA_025929405.1 Mucilaginibacter sp.
TAATTGCCGGGTGTGTTAATTGTTTGCTCTCGGCCATTTGAGCAATGTCTTTTACCAGGCCCTTAACCATTTTTTGCTTGGGTAATGATGCATGTTGTATAATAGCTGCGGGCATATTACCATTACCGGCTTCGATATATGTAGCTGCAATCTGGTCAAGCTGTTTCATGCCCATATAAATTACCACGGTTGAGTTACTTTGCATAGCCAGCCGCAGGTCGCCTGATAGCGTGCCATCTTTTTTGGTACCTGTAACTACCCATATCCCCTCACTTACTGCGCGGTGGGTAAGCGGTATATCCTCCAGCCCAACAGCCTGCATACTTGATATACCCGGTATAAAATGCGTGGTAATGCCATTTTCGCGGGCGAATAATATTTCTTCAAAGCCCCGCCCAAAAATAAACGGATCGCCCCCCTTAAGCCGCACTACTTTGCCTTTGGTAAAAGCAAAATGTTTTATCATTTCCAGTATTTGTTCCTGCGAAGTATATTCACCATAAGGCTGTTTGCCCACATATATTTTATCACATTCGGGTTTTGCGAGACTTAATAATTCTTTATTGGCCAAATTATCATATAAAATCACGTCGGCAGCCTGTAAAACCTTATAAGCTTTCATAGTTATCAACTCAGGATCGCCAGGACCAGCCCCTACAACATATAATTCGGGAAAAATCGACTCGTTTTTATTCATTTAATTTAAATTTTATAAAAAACTATAATATTTTGATGTTTTTTATCCATTTATGGTTTTATATATTTAATAATTGCATAAAATTTAGATAAATATCATGCTATTAATTAAAATAATATTCAAAATTAACCTTTTTTATATCCAATTTAATAAAAATTACCGCTTTTTATTAAAAAATAGTACAAAAAATTGCAACAAATTGATTTTTTGTCTTACTTTGTTAAAGTAAATGCATTTAGTCGCAATTAAAAATGTATTTGCTTATGCTTTAACACTTAAAAATTAAAAATATGTCTAAACTAAATATTATAGTTGTTGGCAATGGCATGGTAGGATACAAGTTTTGTGAAAAACTTGTATCCAGATCATCCCGGTTCAATATAGTAGTTTTTGGTGAAGAACCACGCCGCGCTTACGACCGTGTGCACCTCAGCGAATATTTCAATGGCAAATCTGCAGATGATCTTTCGATGTCAACTACCGAATGGTATGCAGATAATAACATTACCCTTCACCTGGGCGATCCGATACAGGAAATAAATCGCGCCGAAAAAACTGTACATGCTTTAAGCGGCCTAAAATTAAGTTATGATTATTTAGTTTTAGCCACCGGCTCGTCAGCTTTTGTGCCTGATATACCCGGCGTAGAAAAAGAAGGCGTATTTGTATACCGCACTATTGAGGATCTGGAGTTAATAAAAGCGTACGCCGCCAATGCTAAAGCCGGTGCCGTAATGGGTGGCGGCCTGTTGGGCCTTGAGGCTGCAAAGGCATTAATTGACCTGGGTATCCAGGAAACGCACGTAATTGAATTTGCCCCCCGCTTAATGCCAAGGCAAATTGACTCGGCAGGCAGCGCTATGCTGCAGGCTAAATTAAAAGCCTTAGGGTTAAACATCCACTTAAATAAAAGCACCGCCTGTTTTGAAGGCGAGCATAAAATTGAAGCGTTGCGATTTAATGACGATAGCACATTGCCGGTTGACATGATGGTAATATCGGCAGGCATACGCCCACGCGATGAGCTGGCTAAACTATCGGGCTTAGAGGTAGGCACACGCGGTGGCATTATGGTGAACGAAAAAATGCAAACCAGCGATGAAAGCATTTTTGCTATTGGCGAGTGCGCCTTATATGATAATATGATATACGGCCTGGTAGCACCGGGTTATGAAATGGCCGATACTGTTGTGGCCTGTTTAACCGAGGGTGATAAATCATTCTACGGGTTTGATATGAGCACCAAGCTTAAATTAATTGGTGTTGACGTGGCCAGCTTTGGCGATGCCTTTATTACCGAGCCTGATTGTCGCACCATAGTTTTTGAAGATACCCACAAAGGCACCTACAAACGCATTAACATTACCAACGATGGCAAATATTTGCTGGGCGGTATTTTAATTGGCGATGCCTCAGCCTATAATATATTACTGCAAACCGTTAATAATAAGATTGTACTTCCTCCAGATCCGGAGGATCTGATATTGGGTTCGCGCGGTGGCGAAAACAATGCCGGTGCCGGTGTAATGAGCCTGCCAGATGAAGCGCTGATATGCTCGTGCGAGGCCGTAAGCAAAGGCGATATCTGTTCGGCAGTTACCGATGGTGGATGTACCGACCTTGACGGCATTAAAAAATGCACCAAAGCA
>JAICMD010000326.1 GCA_025929405.1 Mucilaginibacter sp.
AAAAAAACTGAAAAACAGCTAACCGATAAGCAAATAAATCGCCGTACGTTTATTTCGTTTGCGGCCTTCCTGGGTTTGGGTGGGGCAGCTTATGGCGGCTGGCGTTGGTTATATAAATCGCCTATTGAGGCAAAGGCAATTACTGGTGGCGCACACGTTCCGTTAAGGAAGGCCCTTAATAAAACCGAACTGTTCTTTCGCAATTTTTTTAGTAATAACCATCTGGTTAAAACCTATCCAAAATCAATGGCTGCCAAAAAAGTAAGAGTTAACAGCGATATTGGGATAGAAGCTGAAAAGCCATTTGATGCGGCGCAATGGAAACTTGAGGTAAAAAAATCATCGGGCAATAGCCTTTATATTACTTTGGATGAGCTAAAGGCCCTGCCCAAGACAGAAATTATTTATGATTTTAAATGTGTTGAGGGCTGGGACCAAATATCACATTGGGGTGGTGTAAAGTTTACCGACTTTATTAACCATTTTGGCCTTGCTAACGAAACCCAATTACAATATGTTGGCATGGAAACGCCCGACAAAGCTTATTATATAGGGCTGGATATGCCAAGCGCCCTGCACCCGCAAACCTTGCTGGCTTATGAAGTTAACGAACATCCCTTACCGCCTGAACACGGCGCCCCGCTACGATTGATTATTCCGGTAAAGTATGGTATAAAAAACCTGAAACGTATAGGCTCCATCAATTTTAGCAATACCCGACCGCATGACTATTGGGCCGAATTGGGGTATGATTACTATTCGGGATTATAAATTGCAAACTATTATTGCCCAACCTTGTTCATTGTATACCCTCTTGATTTTTACATACTAACAACATTTTTTTGCATAAACTTGCAATCATAAGCACAATGCTTAATAAATAAATTTAAATGAACGAGGACTTTTACCTGCAAATACTTAGTAAACAGCAGCAAATTGAAGCTGTTCCGTCCAACGAATCTATTACCGACTGGGCAATGCGGGTTATTCGTTTGCTGTATCCGGAGCAATCAAAAAAAATATTTACATCCATTGAGCATTTGCAACAAGAGTTTAAAGTTCTGGAAAAAGAGCTTTGCCAGATAATGAATGCCACCAAAGCCTGCAATGAATGCGATAATGAGCGGCTGGCCGAAGCATTTTTTAATGATCTGCCTGATCTGTACCGGTTATTAAATACTGATATACAAGCAATTTTTACCGGCGACCCCGCTGCACGAAGCGAGTTTGAGGTTATACGCGCCTATCCCGGTTTTTTTGCCATATCATTTTATAGGTTGGCGCACGCGCTGCATAACTATGAAGTGCCGTTAATACCACGCATACTTACCGAGTTTGCACACTCAAAAACCGGTATTGATATACACCCCGCGGCCGAGATTGATGAATACTTTTATATTGACCATGGTACAGGCACCGTTATTGGCGAAACAACTCAAATAGGAAAGCATGTAAAATTATATCAGGGCGTTACCTTAGGTGCTTTAAGTGTTGCTAAAAACATGGCTTATACCAAGCGCCATCCAACGGTTGAGGATAATGTGGTTATTTACTCGGGCGCAACCATTTTGGGCGGCGATACGGTAATTGGGCACGATAGTGTTATTGGCGGTAACGTGTGGTTAACTAATAGTGTGGCTCCAAATTCAACCGTTTATCATACCCCAATGATAAAAGTTTTAGAAAAAGAACAGCAAAAGTAAAGTAATGGCCGGAATACTGGAACTTATAGGCAATACGCCAATGGTTGAGATAAAGAAGCTTAACCCCAATCCCAACGTAAAAATATTTGGTAAGCTGGAAGGGAATAACCCCGGCGGTAGTGTTAAAGACCGTGCAGCTTATAACATGATAAAAAGCGCACTTGAGCGCGGCGATATAAAACCCGGCACCAAACTGATTGAGGCTACCAGCGGTAATACAGGCATAGCCTTGGCCATGATAGCCGGGTTGTTTGACCTGGAAATTGAATTGGTACTCCCCTCAAACTCCACCCGCGAGCGTACGCTTACTATGGAAGCTTTTGGTGCGAAAGTTACCTTGCTTGAAGGCATTGAAAAATGCCGTGATTACGCAGAAGAAAAAGCAGGCGGAGATGATTATTTTATGCTGAACCAGTTTGCCAATGCGGATAATTACCTATCGCACTATAAATCAACCGGTCCGGAAATCTGGCGCGACACCGAGCAGAAGATAACCCATTTTGTAAGTGCTATGGGTACTACAGGTACAATAATGGGCTGTTCAAAATTTTTAAAAGAAGTTAATCCGGCTATTCAAATTGTGGGCTGTCAGCCTACAGACGGCTCCTCAATACCCGGCATACGCCGCTGGCCCGAAGCCTATATGCCTAAGATATTTGACCCGTCGCGTGTTGACCGGGTTATGGATATATCGCAGGAGGAAGCTACAGCAATGTCGCGCAAAATGGTTAAACACGAGGGCATATTTGCTGGCATGAGCAGCGGCGGAGCATTATCAGCCGCTATACGCCTTGCCCAAGAACTTGAAGAAGGCGTCATCGTATTTATCTGCTGCGACCGCGGCGACCGGTATTTAAGCAGCGAGCTGTTTGGGTAAAGCACTTATTCAATCGCTATTACATCGATAGCGCGGCAATCTCTGCGCTTGCTAATCATGAGTTTTATGGATGACGCTGAGATTGCTTCGCTCCTCGCGGGCTTTTCTATGCTCGCCTTGTATTTTCCTAAAGCATAAAATCTACTTAAAAGACTAAAAGTAGAGTGAATGTTTATTAAAAATAACTTACCATTCTCTTGCTATTACTAAACTTATAGTTATATTAGATTGCTGATTAAAAGTCACATCGTCTCATTTAAGGTTAGTTATACCATGAAACACCTATTAACCATTGCCTTTTTATTGCTCTGTTTAAGCGTAATGGCCCAGGAGCCGCC
>JAICMD010000249.1 GCA_025929405.1 Mucilaginibacter sp.
AACTCATTATAAGCCTGCATGGTGCGATCTTCTGATACTTTATTATCATAAACAAATGCGCGCCACATCACTATACCGCCGTGAGGTGCTAAAGCGTTGGCAAACATATTTGCACCTTCGGCATGGCCACGGCCATAAGTTTGCGGTCCGGGCTGTCCTTCGGAATTTGCTTTTACTAAAAATCCGCCAAAGTCAGGGATGATAGTATATATTTCGTTTATTTTATCAGTCCACCATTTAATTACTTCCGGGTCAAGCGGGTCGGCGGTTTTAAGGCCGCTTAGGGTCATTGGAGCATTAAACTTGGCCGATAAAAATACCTTTATGCCATACGGCCTGAAAGCGTCAGCAATTGCAGCAGCTTTTTTAATATACTCGGTAGTTAACATCTGCGCGTTTGCATTAACATTGGTTAATACAGCGCCATTTATACCTATTGATGCATCGGCACGGGCATAATCTTTATAACGCGGGCTTATTTTACCCGGCAGGTTGGCCCAATCCCATAACGAACGGCCACCGTAACCACGCTCAATGGTACCGGTTTGTGTATCGCCTGCACGCGGAAGGTTATCCCAGTGGTCAAGCAAGCGGTATTGTGTATGCGGATAATCAGCAATAGCTAATTTGCTGATGGCTTTTTGAGTTTGTAATAATTTTAAAAAATTAAATACACCATAAAGTACCCCTTTATCGGTATTACCGGCAATTACAGTAACGGGCTTGCCATTAACTGATGTTGTACGTATAATGTAACCTTCATCATTTACTTGCCGTAAAGCAGGTTTAAGCGCGGCCATACCGGCAATAACACTTGATGATGCCGGTGTGCCAATTACCAGCGAGCCTGCACCTGCAGTTTTAGCCATTGGCACCTGGCTGCCTAAAAGACCGCTAAGTCCTTTGGTAATTTCTTCCTGAGCAGCCTGTATAACAGGTGATGTACCCGGAAACACTACCTGTTTAATAGTACGTTTATATTCACTTAGTAATGCCTGGTTACTTACTTTATCGTAGCGCAGCCACAAGCGGTAACCATCCTCGGCAACAACGTGTTTGCCGCAAAAAATTATAATAAAAATAAATAGGCTTATCCTTTTCATTGGTGTAAAAAATTAAATTCGGTACAAGTTATGGTAAAATCAATTGCAATCGATTACATACACTAAATTTTTACAAAGGAGGTCTTTAGGGTTAAGTCAATATTTAAATGTTTTCATCGCCTGCCCGGCGGCATTGAAGAATTTTTAAACTCATCCTCCACACTTTCGCGCAGGTCATAAAGCAGCCATTGCTTATTATAAACCTGGTTTTTATTGGTACGTAATAATTTAATAAAATCTTTCACCCCTACAGGCTCATTGCCATTGCCATGAATTAAAACAATGCTCCCCTGGTTAGCATTCTGGCCCTTTGCAAGCCAGGCATCACTGCCAACAGGTATCAGGCCGTAAGCAAGCACCTTATCAGCCACCCGGTTATCAGACACCAAACCCGGAAACCTGAAGAAGACCGATGGCACCAAGCCATGTTGCAGCATAGCCAGTTCGGTTCCCAGTATTTCAAAGCTTACATCGGTGCCCGGTTTAAGCAAAAAATTGTCCTGCAGCGGAACACCGGGAGTGTAATGGTGGTTATAGGTATGGTTTATCCAGGTGATTGACAGCTCATTTGCCGCTGCTAAGTTTTTAAGCCATTCAATATCATCGGCATGTGTAAGCATAAACCTACCCGATATGGATAAAGCAACCGGCACCGGCTGCTCAATTTTTTTAAACTCGGCAATAAGCGAATTAAAAATAACCCTGTCAAGCGGCTTGTGCGACGGGCATAGGTCAATGGTTAGCGTTATCCCCTTTTCTTTTGGGTAGCCATGAATAACTCCTGCATCCTGCAAGGCGAAAGATTGCCGGCTTGCCCATTGCATAGCGCGAAAATACGGAGCATCAGGGTATTTGGTTTTTAGTTGTGCTAAAGTAGATGGTACAATAACGGCCCCGTTTAAATTAATCAAACTGGTTTGCAGCGTATTTTGATCAACAGCAAGATAATTTATCTGCCCTGCTTTTAAATATTTACGAATGATGATCCATTGCTTGCCCTGGTAATTACATTCGGCATAGTAAGCCTGGTAATTGGCAAGAGGTTGCCGACCCAAAGAAGGTGTAATTATTAATAATAAACAGCTAATAAACAATAAATAAGGCTTAATAAAGTTTTGTATTGATTTTTTCATTTGTGATAGCAATGGGCTTTAAAATTATAAAAACAAATACATTTGATCATCGCCCATTATTTTATTACAGTTGGCGCTTAAAAATAAATAATGAAATTTAAGCCGGAAGTTACTTTCCTCGCTAAGAATATTAACTTTACATACAACAAATTATTTATGAACTACAAAGCAGCATCTTTAATATTAATTGCTTTATGGATAATTGAGCTGTTTCTTTTGGCACCCCCAACTGTATGGATACACCCAGACCCCAAAAATAATGCTGCTAAAATTATTGTGGCATTAACCGGTGTTATGGTAGGTTTATATCTATATCGCAGGTTTAAGGCTGAGAATATCAAATAAAAATATATTTAAAACGTTTAAATAGCTTTATTGCGGTATCTCAAAAAAAACGCTGAAAGCTAAATATCTCTTTGAGATCTTTTTATTGTACGTTTGTAATTATTGATGCATCAACAACAAAACATACGCGCATTTCGCCCAGTTATTGCCATAAGCATGATAGTAGCAATGCTTGTATTGGGTTTTTGCCCTTTGCGCAATGTTATAAGTACCCGGTTATTTAAGCCCGCAAGCGCGGCTCCAAAAACCAATGGTGCCCATTTACTTACTGCTGATGATATTTGTAAGGCTCAATTTACCGGCAAATTTACCGCCGGGCAGCAACATACCTTGTTACCTCCATTAGCACTTATTGTACTGACTTATATTTGCGGCTTAGGTTTATATCAGCTTAACCGGATAGCTTGCCAGGCTATATTTCTGCAGCAAAAAACAGTTGCTATACCTATTTATTTACGTAACCGTACCTGGCGTATCTGACAAACTTTATCTGTCAACTTTTATAGTTGGGGCTTAAATAACAAGCTCCGATGCTTTATTGTACCCTTTTATTTTATCAGATAAACTTAATATGAAAAATCTTTCTATTTACGGTAAGGACTACCGGATAATGGCGCCATTGGTATTGCGTCTTATAATTGGCTTTGGATTTATGGCTCATGGTTGGGCCAAATTATCCAGAGGCCCTGAAGCTTTTGCAAAATTGCTTGCAGTTTTACATATACCTATGCCGCATTTTATGGCCTGGCTAACTACTTTGATTGAATTAGCCGGCGGCTTAGCTATACTAATCGGATTATTAACCAGCCTTGTTACTATACCTTTAATAAGCACTATGCTGGTTGCTATGCTCACTATTCATATTCATTATGGTTTCAGCGCTGTTAAAACTATTGGGCTTAATGCGCAAGGGCCTGTTTTTGGCCCGCCGGGTTATGAAATAAACTTGGTTTATATAGCCGGGCTGATTGTTTTATTGTTACTTGGTGCGGGGCGTTACTCAATAGATGCCCTGATTGCTAAAACACATAAAAAAGCTTAACGCTTGCAAGGTAACTGCCCGCTGTAAGCTTTATGGATATTCCCAGTTTGGGGGATGTGGGGGTGTTCGGCTTACTAAAAACCGAACGCCCCATATCCTGTAGCGCTTCAAGTGCAAATAGTAAACATTATTAATATCTATCTGTATATAGATAAATATTTCGCTATGGCTGCTATTAACTATACAAAGCTGATACAACAGGTTAAAAAGTTTGTTTTATCCTACTATAAAACACATGCCGACCCAAAGTTTACCTATCATAATGTGGAACATACTACCGATGTAGTAGCCGCCGCCAAAAAAATAGCCGAACATTACCAATTGAATGATGCTGATTATTTTGCGGTAATAACTGCGGCCTGGTTCCATGATATTGCCTACTACGCCGGTGCAGAAAACCATGAAGAGAAAGGAGCCGTAATTGCAACCGATTTTTTAAACGGTTTTAATTTGGATGATGGCCTGCTGCAAAACGTAACCAATTGTATACTGGCCACCAAATTACCGCAAAACCCATCCGATATTTTGCAAAGCATTGTTTGCGATGCCGATCTTTTCCATTTAGGCACCAATGATTTTAAACGTAAAACCAAACTGCTGCGCAAAGAATTTAATATCCTGTATGGTACCGACATAAGCAAAGCCGACTGGCGTAAAAAAACCATACAGTTGATGGAAGTACACGAATACCATACCGACTACTGCCGCCTGCTGCTTAATGAAACCAAAGCCCAAAACCTGCAGGAGTTGAAAAATAAACTAAATGAAAAAGAGGACGATGAAGATGAAGAAGTTGCTGCACCATCCGTTGATGATGGCACCCTAATTTTTAAAACCAATAATAAAAACAAGCAGGAACTAAGCAAAGGGGTGGAAACTATGTTCAGGCTTACTTCAACCAACCATCAGCGGTTAAGTAATATGGCCGATAGTAAGGCGCATATAATGATATCGGTTAACGCAATCATTATATCACTGTTATTAAGCTTATTGTTACGTAACATGAGCGCGCACCATAACCAGATCATTCCGGCTATTATGCTGCTAACGGTTAATTTAGTAACCATTGTGTTTTCTATACTGGCAACACGGCCAAATATCCCGCCCGGAACTTTTAGTCAGCATGATGTTGATGCCAGGGAGGTAAACCTGCTTTTCTTTGGCAACTTTTATAAAATGAATTACGAGGATTATCAAAAAAGCATGGTAGCCATGATAAATGATAACGAATTTTTATATGGCAGCTTAATAAGGGATGTGTATGCCCAGGGTGTTGTATTGGGACGAAAGTACCGGCTGCTGAGGGCATCATACAACGTATTTATGTTTGGGCTGGT
>JAICMD010000251.1 GCA_025929405.1 Mucilaginibacter sp.
AACTGCATTTTCAGATATTTGATCATAATTTAATCTTGAACGGTTCTCTACATAGTATTTGCCCAGTACTACTTTATCTTCCGAAATTATTTCGGATGCTAAATTGCTTTTCGGGTTTTCCAAATCGCGGAAAGAAGGTAACGCTCTAAATACGCCCAAAGCAGTAAGCAAAACAAGTAGCACTACAAAAGCAAACCCGCCAATAAAAAATCTCCAGATATACCAGTTGTATCGTTTTATATCCTGCTGTGAAAGTTTAGTATCCATTTTAATAGGTTTTTTGGTAATAGTCAATATAACTATCCAATAATTCTTTGCTGGCTAATTTATCCAGATTTTCTTTGGTTATAATAAAAAAACTGTATTTATCCTTAGGCACTTTCATTATCTGCGGCATCAAGGGGATAATATTGCGTGCGTAAGCTTTGGCATCTTCCAATGTGTTAAACAAACCTATATATATAAGCTGGTTATCAGGCCCGGCATTTGTTAATTGATGTTTAACGGATGTAGGCACATTATTGGCCCGGTTATACTGCCCGATACCAAAACGCGAAGGTGCCATATCTGTTGTACCCGTGGCAACATTTACCACAAAATAATATTCGGTACTGTCGCGCTCGTTAAACAGGGTTGATACAAATTTAGGCGGTGCATTAACATTTGGTGGTTGTTGTGCAACTGCTGATGGTGGTACAACCGGAGCAGGTGTAACCGTTGCCAGGGTAGTTACTTGTGGTGCAACCGGTTTAGGTTGGTTGGCAGGGGTAACAACCGGCTCAATACGCTGTTGTGTAACAACCGGCATAGTAATATTGCGTCTTAACGCAGTTTCTTTCCGGTAGTCAATCGGCGGTATAAATAATGTTCCGGTGGTATCATTATCAGTCAGTACATAAGTTTGTGCAGCTAAAGCGTCTCGGTTGGCATTAATGTAAGTTAAGTGTTGTTTAATTAAAGGTGTTACCAAAGCATCATCAGGATATTTAGCAGTTATTTGCTGCAGATCGTTTTGAAAAGCGGTTAAATTTTCCTGGTGCCCTGCGCTAATGGCCCTCAGGTAGCTTAACTGTGCTGAAAACTTGTTGTTAGGGTACTGCTGTAATAAAGCGTCGATATTACTTATAGCCTGACCATATTTTTTTTGTGCATACAAATTATAAGCCTGGTTGTAAGCTGTATTAAATACAGCATCGTTATCATCCATATGGCGGCTATAATCAGGATCGGTAATTACTTTGGCAAATGTTGTTGCCGGAAATTCTTTTAATAGCTTATCCTTATACACGTTAGCCTGGGTAACATCAACATCGGTATAAAGCCTGTACAAGCTATAATAAATAGCCGGTTTATTCGGGTCTTCCGGAAATTTATCCAACAATAAAAGGTAATTGGCTATAGCCTCCTTTTTATCATCTAAAATATCGCGGTAAAAGTTAGCTATGTCTAAATAGGCATTATAAACACGCAGGTTTGATTGCGCCAGCAATTGGGGCGTTAAAGGCAGGTTTTGTAATAATGATTGCCGGTAACTACCAGCGGTAACATCATTGGCGGTTTTTGGCCGTACGCCATTGGGCAACGCGTCGGGGTCGCCGTTTAATGTAGTGCCCGGCACAGCAGAATTATTAGCAGCAGTTATATCCGAACTGGCCCTACTGCTGCGGCGCCAGTTATCTTCAAGCTTACGGTTCCCCCAACGCCGTTTAAAATCATTATATCCCTGGCTAACTGCCGCAGCATTATAAAAATAAAAATTACTGGCTATTGGCAAACTTGCCGAGGTTGATGGAACATTGGTGCGGGTATTGAAAGTTGTTGCCGCAAAATTGGCCGCCGCAATTTGTTGTTGCAGCAGTGTTTGTTTAATTACTAACGAGTCGATAACCTCAAGCCTGGTTTTTTCATCCAGTTTAGCCAGCCTTTGCAGCGTGTCTTCGCGGGCTATTATCCATAACCTATCGGCCAAAAGCTGCAGGTTGTTGCTCTTTTTTTGTATGGTGATATAACCGGGGTAACTTGGCGAAAGATTGGTTAATGTGCTGTCATAGTATTTTTTGGCACCTACATAGTCGGCTTTGTTTTTAAAGTCGATATCTGCAATGCGCAGGTACGCCAATCCTTTTTGGTTTTGATTGTTATGGCTATTTCTTAATGATAGTTTATAATATTTAACCGCGTTATCTATATCATTATCCGCACGGTATATTTCGCCAACCTGGTAATATATCTGGTCAATAAAATCCTTGTTATTTTGATTACGCAATAAACTAAGCAGGCGCTGCGTGCGGCTCATCTGCATGCCTTGCTGCTCATCGCTAATGCGTATGCGGTTTAGGTTGGCGTTAAAAGCCATTTCAAACAGGGCATTACTCTTTACAATTTTAGTATAGCTGGCAATGGCACCGGCGTTTTGTTTGTTAAGTTCCTGTAACTGCCCCAAAATAAATATACACCTTAATTTCTGGCTGTGGGTTTTGCAGTAAGCAATAGCCTTTTTAGCCATATCTTCGGCATGTTCATATTCTTGCGCGGCAATATCATAAGCTAAAGCTGTAGCATATACATCGGCAGTAATACGCTGTTTGGTATTTAAATTTAACAGGGCGGTATCAATTGTGGCCTTAGCTTCGGGCAAGTTTTTTAAATATATAAGGCTGCGTGCTTTCCAAGCACGGGCCTCCTGCACAATATCGCTGCTTTTTTTGTCGGTGAATGAGTGGATTACATAATTAAAAAACTCGGCAGCATTAAAATAATTGGCGTACAAAAAATTGGCCTTGCCTATAACCAGGTAAGCATCGGCTATATAATGGCTCTGTTCTTTTTCATTAATAATAAGGTTGGCCTTGGCCATTGCAGCCTCCAGGTCCTTGTCCTGTGCCGATGTATGCAATATGGTATCCTGGTAAACATTTAATATATCGCCATAGTTATCTGTAAACGACAGGGCGTAATCTGCCTGTTTCTGTTTAAGTATCTCGTTAGCATTAAACAATATATTATAATGCGCTGTAAGGTTTTGCATGGCCCGGTTAAATCCGGATTTTTTTTGAAACGAACAACCCGCGATAAGCAGAACTGTTGCCAGCAGCAAAAATTTATGGTGTTTTATTACAGATGTAAAGAAGCGCCTCAAAGTCAAATATCCGGATTATAAAAGCAACGCTAATTTACTAAAGATTATACAATAGGTTTATATAAATTTGCAGATGGATATAAATGAACCGGATAATCGGCCCGACCGTAAGCCTGTGGCCAATTACGCCAGATTTACCGGCCTGGCCTTCCAGATGATAGCCATTATTGGTGTATTTGCCTATGCCGGGTATAAAATTGATGAATCGGCAGGGCATACCATCAAATGGGTTACAGCTTTGCTGGCGTTGGTTGGAGTGTTTATTTCATTATATGTTGTTATCAGATCTGTAAAAAGTTGAAACTTTTATATAACGTATTATTCTGCATATTATTTGGTATTATTTTGGCTGCCCTGCCGGTGTGGTTGTCACAAAACGGCCATACAGACCTGTTAACGCCACATTTTTGGCTCATCTTCTTTTTTTTATCAGGATTAACCCTGGCGGCAATAATTGCCGTTACAATGGCGCAGCAAATCAATGCCGAAAAAGGCGCACAGGTTTTTTTGGCAGCCACGGTTTTTAAGATACTTTCGTGCCTTGTTTTTGCCCTTGTTTTTCTGCTCAAAAACAAGGTAAATAAGTACATTTTTGTGGCCGATTTTTTTTACTTATATTTCTTAAATACGGCCTTTGAAGTTTATATTTTGTTACGTAACTTGCGCAACCAAAATTTTAAGTAGAAAACTTCATTTTAATGTATAATATCTCGATTTTGAACTCAAAAAATTTTAAGAAATTCTTCATTTTAGGCGTTTTTTTGATGGTGAGTGCGGTTTTTACTCCGTCGTTCGCTCAAGAAAATGGCAAAGAAGGTGAGTCAAAAAAGTTCAATCCAAAAGAAGTGATTTTAGAGCACGTTGGCGATTCGCATTCCATGCACGTGTTTGGTAAAACTCATATCCCACTGCCTGTAAT
This sequence comes from Mucilaginibacter sp., assembly GCA_025929405.1. Taxonomy (GTDB): domain Bacteria; phylum Bacteroidota; class Bacteroidia; order Sphingobacteriales; family Sphingobacteriaceae; genus Mucilaginibacter. The sequence goes on from JAICMD010000251.1 coordinate 4,059, forward strand.
ATTATATACCCTAAAAGGTATTGAAACGTTTTCATCGGCACAACTTGAAAGTGAAGCAGAAGGCGAGAAGCCAACTTACAAAGGCAAGTATTATGATTACAAACTTAATGGCAATAAAATAGTTGCGGTTAATGCTGCAGGCGAGGCAGATGCATCAGTTAAAATATTAGATTTTTCTATAACCCGTAATATTGCCAGCATGTGGATGGCTATAATTGTGTTATTACTGATATTTTTAAGTATTACATCAACCTACAAAAAACGCGTGGGTAAAGCGCCAAAAGGTTTACAGTCGTTTTTAGAGCCGCTTATAGTTTTTGTGCGCGATGATATTGCCGTCCCAAACATCGGTGTTAAGTACGGAAAGTTTATTCCGTTGCTGTTAACCATGTTCTTCTTTATATTAATCAATAACCTGTTTGGTTTGGTACCTTTTTTTCCGGGTGGTTATAATTTAACAGGTAACATAGCGGTAACACTGGTATTATCAACTATTACTTTATTAGTGGTAAACTTTAGCGGCAACAAATATTACTGGAAACACATTTTTGCTCCTGATATTCCGCTATGGTTATATGTTATTATGGTACCTGTCGAGATTATTGGTATCATATCAAAGCCGTTTGCATTGATGATTCGTTTGTTCGCTAACATTACTGCGGGCCACATCATTGTGCTGAGCTTAATATCATTGATATTTATATTTAAAACAATATATGTATCGCCAGCATCAGTAGTGTTTGTGGTATTTATGGATACCATTGAGTTGCTTGTTGCATTTTTGCAGGCTTACATTTTTACAATGCTTACCGCCTTGTTTATAGGTATGGCGGTTGAGGAGCATCATCATTAATCTGAATTAATAATCTATTAATATACACGTTTAAAAAACAAA